>JAQUSA010000031.1 GCA_028715315.1 Candidatus Omnitrophota bacterium
CGCCCTTGAGGAGAAGTTCCCCATCTCTTCCGCCATCCCGATTTCGCATGACCGGTTCTACAGCGGCGGAAAATGGAACGAGGATGACCAGTCGATGATGATGAACAACACGTCCGCCTTCAATTACAGGCTGGCGACCGGAGGGACGTCGCTGTCAAAGCATGCCTACGGCTTCGCGATAGACATCAACCCCGTCCAAAACCCGTATATCAAAGGAGACGTGGTGCTGCCTCCCGGCGCGGTGTATGATACAAGCAAGGCAGGGACGCTTGCCCGCGACTCCGGGATAGTGCGGGCTTTCCTGCGTTTAGGATGGACGTGGGGCGGGGACTGGAAGTCCCTGAAAGATTATATGCATTTTGAGAAAGACCCAAGGTAGGCCACCGGTAAACCCCAGTTATTACCAGCTAAAAGCAATTTCATCCCTTGACAAATAATATATAGTATGCTATATTTATAAAGTATACTTCAATAACTGGAGGAGCGGGTGAAAACGGAAGAGTACTCGTTACGCGAAAAGAAGCACGCTAAGACCAAGATCGCGATAATGAACGCCTTCATGGGAAAGTTAGCACAAAACCGCTTCGACGACATTTCCATAAGGGAGATATGCCGGGACGTTGAGGTGGCGGAAGGCACTTTCTTTAACTATTTTCCGGAAAAGATCGACGTTGTCCGCTATTTCCTGAATTTGACCTCGTCAAAAATGATATGGAAGGCAAAGCGGGAAGTCCGGGACGGTAAATACCTCCATTTGATCGACGCTGTATTCAGACAGCTGTCCAAGGAATGGAGCAACAGCAACCTTGCATACCAGATCTTTTTAGCGCTCCTGCTCCAGGGGGAGAGGCCTAAAAAAATGGCTATTTCCGCCCTCGAAAAGGGACTGGCTTTTCCGGGTTGTGCCGGCATCGAAGAAACGCCCTCGCTTAGCCTGGGAGAGTGGTTTAAGGAGTGCGCCGTCTCGGCACAGAAAAATGGCGAGTTGCCGCCAGGGACCGATGTGGATGATGTCATCGTTTCCCTGGCGACTATAATGTGCGGGACGCTGCTGGTGACCCGGTTCAGCGATAGCGATAGCCGCGGCTATCATTATATGCGCCAGCTAAAGGCATTATGGCGCGGGCTTGGGGTGGCTGAATTCCAGGGCAAATAAAATCAGGGAAGGACATTATACTATGCGGAATTTGTCGATAAGAAAATTGATCGTAGCCCTTACTGCAGGCCTTTTACTGGCCGGCTGCGGGCCCAAGTCACAGGCGCCGCAAAAGAAGGCGCCCACGGAAGTCGGTGTGGTCACGATACAGGCGCAGCGCCTCGTTTTGACGAGGGAGCTGCCCGGCAGGACGGCAGCCTATAGGGTGTCCGAGATCCGGCCTCAGGTCAACGGCCTTATCATTAAGAGGGCCTTCGATGAAGGCGCCTTGGTCAAGGCGGGGGACTTGCTGTACCAGATAGATCCCGCGCCATACCAGGCGGCCTATGACCAGGCCGAAGCCGCGGTCAATATTTCCGAGGCTAACCTTCCGGCTGTCCGCTCGCGCGAGGAACGCTTTAGGGGGCTGGTAGAGATCAAGGCGGTCGGGGAGCAGGAATATGATAACGCGTTGGCGGCCCTGCGCCAGACAGAAGCCCAACTGGAAGGCAGTAAAGCTGCCTTGGAGATGGCGAAGATCAACCTGTCCTATACGCCCATCAAGGCCCCGATCTCCGGACGTATAGGCCGGTCGAGCGTGACGGAAGGCGCAATGGTCACGGCTTACCAGCCGGTAGCGCTCGCGACGGTCCAGCAGATCGACCCGATATTTGTGGATGTAATGCAGTCTACGGCGGAATTGCTTAAACTCCAGCGCGGAATGGCGGACAAGAGGTTGAGCTCTGACGGGAACGGGCAGAACAAAGTTACCATCAAACTAGAGGACGGTACCCCCTATCCTCACGAAGGGAACCTGGAATTTCGCGATATCACCGTAAACCCGACGACAAGTTCCATCATCCTGCGCATAGAGGTCCCGAACCCGGACAGCGCGCTGCTGCCGGGCATGTTCGTCCGCGCGGTTGTCAAAGAGGGCGTCATGGACCAGGCGATATTAGTCAGCCAGTCGGCTGTTGCCCGCGACCAGAAAGGCGAGCCTTATGTCTGGATCGTGGACGGTTCGGGAAAAGCGGCCATGAGCATGCTGAAGATCGACCGCGCTATCGGGGACAAGTGGCTCATCTCTTCGGGCCTCGTTTCCGGTGACCGGGTCATTATCAACGGAATACAGCGCATGCGTTCCGGCGTCCCTGTGAACGCGACAGAGGCCGAGGAAAAAACGAATTAACGGAGCCATAAGATGCTATCGAAATTCTTCCTGAAACGACCCGTGTTCGCATGGGTGATCGCTATAATCATGATGGCGGCAGGCTTGATTGCCATAAAGAACCTGCCGATCTCCCAGTATCCGCCTATAGCGCCGCCTTCGATTGCCATACAAGCGTCTTATCCGGGAGCGTCGGCCGAGACGGTCGAGAACAGCATAACCCAGATCATAGAGCAGAAGATGACCGGTTTCGACGACCTGCTCTATTTTTCCGGCAAGAGCGATTCGGCCGGGTCGTCGCGAATCGAGATGACCTTCAAACCCGGGACGGACCCCGACCTTGCGTGGTCGAAAGTCCAGAACAAGCTCCAGCTTGCGATGACGAGCCTTCCCGAAGTGGTGCAGCGTTCGGGCGTCAAAGTCAGCAAATCCACCAGAAATTACCTTATTATCGTAGGCCTGCTTTCCGAAGACGGCAGCATGGATAATAACGACCTGCAGGATTATGCCCAGTCTAACCTCGAGAAGGTCCTTGCGCGCATACCCGGAGTCGGCGAGGTCGAGTGCTTTGGGTCCCAGTATTCGATGCGCATATGGCTGAACCCGGAAAAACTGACGGATTATAACATGACCTTTGAAGACGTAGTGGCATCCTTAAAGACCTACAACGTCGAGGTGTCAGCCGGACAGTTCGGCGGGGGGCCTGCAGTAAAGGGCCAGCGCCTTAACGCGTCTATAATAATCCAGAACCTGCTCCAGAGCCCGGAAGAGTTCGCGGGTATACCGCTGCGTATGGATCCGGACGGTTCGATAGTCAGGGTAAGGGATGTGGGCCGGACTGAACTTGGCTCGGAATTCTATGATGTAAAAGGTTTTTATAACGGAAAGCCGTCCGCAGCGCTCGCTATAAGGCAGGCGCCGGGCGCAAACGCGATCGACACGGCCAAGGCCGTCAAGGAGAAGATAGAGGAGCTCAGCGCGTTTTTTCCGAAGGGGATGAAGGTCGTCTACCCTTACGATACGACGCCCTTTATCGAAGTGGCCATCGATGAGGTTACGAAGACGCTGTTTGAGGCCATATTGCTGGTGTTCATCATCATGTGGATATTTATGGGCAACCTCCGCGCTACGTTGATCCCGACGATCGCGGTGCCGGTTGTCCTGCTGGGAACCTTCGGCGTACTCTCGTTCTTCGGGTACTCGATCAACATGCTTACGATGTTCGCGATGGTGCTCGCGATCGGGCTGCTTGTAGACGACGCTATAGTCGTGGTCGAGAACGTCGAGCGCATAATGAGCGAGGAAGGACTTTCCCCGAAAGAGGCCACCGCGAAGTCTATGGAGCAGATCACTCCTGCCCTGATCGGTATCGGGCTCGTGCTTGTAGCGGTCTTTGGCCCTATGGCTTTCTTCGGAGGGTCTACAGGCGTCATCTACCGCCAGTTCTCCCTGACGATAGCCGCGGCGATGCTGCTTTCGGTTGTCGTCGCGTTGGTCCTGACGCCGGTGCTATGCGCTAATATGCTTAAGCCGGTCGATAAAGGACATGAAGCCGCGGAAGGCGCAAACAAGCTGATGCGCCCGTTCTTCTTATGGTTTGAGCGCATCTTCCTGAAGTTCCGTAACGGTTACGTACGGTTGGTCGGGCACGCGATGAGGAGGAAGAAACGCTATTTGGCGGTCTTCGTTGTCATCATTGCGGCCCTTGTATTCCTCTTTACGCGGATGCCGACAAGCTATCTTCCCGACGAAGACCAGGGCATGTTGTTGGCCCAGATGATATTGCCGACGGGCTCTACGCTGGAGCAGACCCTTGAAGTCGCGGATGAGGTCCAGCAATACTTCCTGAATAACGAGAAGGAAGCGGTCGAATCATGCATGGTCATGGCCGGCGTCGGTTTTTCCGGAAGGGGACAGAATAACGGCATGGTATTCGTTAAGCTGAGGGACTGGGGGTTGCGCACAAAGCCGGACCTCAGGGTAAAAGCCGTCGCGCAGCGGGCGACGAAAGCCTTCTCACGCAACAACAAGGCCCTCGTCTTTGCATTTTCACCGCCTGCTGTTCCCGAGCTGGGAAATGCCGGCGGTATAGATTTTGAACTTGTCGACAGGGGAGGCCTCGGGCACGCGGCGCTGATGGACGCACGCAACCAGATGCTGGGTATGGCCGCGAAGGACGAACGGCTTGCGAGTGTCCGCCCGAACGGGATGGAGGACGTGCCGCAGTTCCGGATAGATGTCGACTGGGAAAAGGCGGGAGCACTGGGCCTGCCCATAAATTCGATACATAATACGATCTCGGCCGCATTCGGAAGCTCTTATGTCAATAATTTCATACAGGGCGGCCGTGTTAAGCGTGTTTTTGTCCAAGCCGACGCGCCGTACCGCAGCCTGCCTTCGGACCTGGACAGGCTTTATGTCCGCAATACATCGGGCAGGATGGTCCCGTTCTCTGCGTTCGCGACGACCCGCTGGGACTCCGGCTCTCCGAGCCTCGAGCGCTTCAACGGTTTCTCTTCGATGAATATCTGGGGCGAACCCGCGCCCGGCAGGAGTTCGGGCGATGCGATGAAGGCCATGGAAGAGATAGTCTCGAAGCTTCCGCAGGGTTTTGGTTATGACTGGACCGGCCTGTCATTCCAGGAGCGGCAGGCGTCTTCACAGACCGGCCTGCTCTACTTATTTTCGATATTTGTGATCTTTCTTTGCCTCGCGGCCCTTTACGAGAGCTGGCCCATACCCATAGCGATACTCCTGGTCCTGCCTCTCGGCGCGATAGGCGGCGTCATAGCTTCCTCGATGCGAGGACTCGCGAACGACGTTTATTTTCAGATAGGGCTCCTGACAACATTGGGCCTTACCACGAAGAATGCGATACTTATAATCCAGTTTGCGAAGGCCGGGGTAGAGAATGGCATGGGGCTCATCGATGCGGCCATCGAAGGCACAAAATTGCGCTTCCGGCCGATATTGATGACCTCGCTTGCATTCGGTTTCGGCGTCCTGCCGCTGGCATTGAGCACGGGAGCCGGCGCGGGCGCTATGAACGCTATCGGGACCTCGGTGCTCGGAGGCATGATAACGGGTACGCTGCTTGTCGTCCTGTTTGCGCCGCTCTTCTACGTTATGATAGAGAAGATATTCGGGAAACGAAGGGGTATAAAGTAACATGAAGAAGGTTTGGGTTTATATTGTTGCCTGTATAATGATGCCGCTGAGCGGCTGTTCGCTCGCGCCGAAATATACGCGGCCGGCCGCGCCGGTCCCCGCCGAATTCCCGTCGGGAGACGCGTATTTGAACGGCGATGCAGGGCAGGGGTCCATATCGGCCGCAAATATCAAATGGCAGGATGCCTTCCCTGATAAGAAGCTCCAGCAGGTCATAGAGCTGTCACTTTTAAATAACCGGGACCTGAGGCTCGCCGTCCTGAATGTGGAACGGGCGCGCGCCTATTACGGTGTCCAGGCGGCGCGGTTATATCCCGCTATCACAGCATCGGCCGGCGGGACCGATACGCACGTGCCTGCGGAACTATCCTCTACAGGGGATAAGATGACGTATGACATGTACAATGTGGACCTCGGGATAGTGTCGTGGGAGGTCGACCTGTTCGGCCGTATCCGGAGCTTGAAAAAACAGGCATTGGAAGAGTATCTCGGGACCGAAGAAGCCCGGCGCGGAGCCCAGACTGCGTTGATAAGCGAGGCCGCGCGCGCTTATATCACACTTGCGGCGGACCTCGAGAGGCTCAAGCTGGCCCGGGCCACATTTGAGACACAGCAGAACGTCTACGGGCTGATATCGAAACAGTATGAAATGGGTATAGTGGCTGCACCGGACTTGCTCCGGTCGCAGACCCAGGTGGATACGGCCAAGGGCGATATTGCGCGCTTCACGAAATGGGTAGCGCAGGACCGGAACGCCCTGGACTTCGTCGCGGGCCTTCCTGTGCCTGAGGACCTCCTTCCGTCCGGCCTCGGAGACATAAGCCCTATCGGCGATATTTCCCCGGGCCTGTCGTCCGGGGTGCTTTTGCGCCGGCCGGATATAATGGCCGCGGAACACCGGTTGAAAGCTTCTTACGCTTTCATCGGCGCGGCGAGGGCGGCTTTCTTCCCCCAGATATCCCTGACGACCGCCGTTGGAAGCGCGAGCGGCGATCTTTCGAATCTTTTTAGTTCCAGCTCCAAGACCTGGACCTTCGCTTCGCAGGCGGCGATGCCGATCTTTGATACCCGCATCCGCGCCGCGTACAATGTCAGCAAGGCGGAGCGCGATATTACGCTGGTCCAGTATGAAAATACGATCCAGACGGCATTCAGGGAAGTGGCCGACGTCCTTGCCGTGATGGGCACCATCGACCAGCAGGTGGAAGCCCAAAGATCGGTTGTCGATTCAGCGCAGAAGATCTACGACCTAACCCGCGAACGCTACATACAGGGGATCGACGGCTACCTGAGCGTCCTGGATGCCCAGAGGTCTCTATATGGGGCGCAGCAGGAGCTTACGTCTTTACACCTGGTCAAGATGGCCAACCAGGTCAGGCTATATGCCGTGCTCGGGGGAGACGGCACCGCTAATTAAACTTCTTATTGCCTAATAATCGCAATTTCATCCCTTGACAAATCCGGATTATGATATATAATATAACCGAGTATACCAAGGTATATAGCCATCGCTTTTAACCGTATTCTTCCAAAAATAAGGACGGAAAAATGAAAGACTCTGTCGAGAAGAACTCCTCCGTACCTCTGTATAAGCAGTTAAAGAGGGTCATCGAGAACCAGGTCAAGAGCGGCGAGAAGAAGCCGGGGGAGCTGGTATCTTCCGAAAAAGAGTTCTGCGAAAAGCACGGCATAAGCCAGATAACCGTCCGCAAGGCGATATTCGAGCTGGTCAACGAAGGCGTGCTTTACAGGATCCCGGGCAAGGGGACGTTCGTCTCCGGGCCCGAGCAGGGGTCAAGGAGCGCCTCAAAACTTAAGACCGACAATATAGGTTTCGTGATATCCCGCGAACACCACCCGATATTCTCGAACACGTTCTATTCCTACGTGTTTGCCGGCGTCGAGGAAGAGGCGCGCGCGCACGGCTACAACCTGATCTACCAGGTCCTTGACGAGAAACTGATGTTCGACCCTTCCACGTTCAAGCTGATAGAGGAGAGGAAGGTCGACGGCCTTATACTTACCGGCGAGATGTCCCACAGTTTCGTATCAAACCTCAAGTCAAAAGATATACCTATAGTCCTCGTGGACCATTTGATAGAGGATTCCGGCCTCGACTCCGTCGTTACCGACAACACGAAGGGTACCAGCGAGATGATAAAATACCTCGCCGACCTCGGGCATGAGCATATCGGTTTCCTCGGCGCGACGCTCGAGCACGGGTCGTTCATGGAGAGGTTTGAGGGATATAAGGCGGCCCTGAAGAAGAACCACCTGGAATTCAAGGAGGATTTCGTCCAGACCGGCCTGCTTTGGAACGGTTACGGCATGATGGAGAAGATGTTCCGCCTGCCTAAGATGCCGACCGCGATATTCGCGTGCAACGACCTAATGGCGGTCCGCGCGATGGCCGCGATACAGGACAAGGGCATGAAGGTGCCGGATGACATGAGCATCGCGGGTTTCGACGACATAGATATGAGCCAGCAGATACATCCTCCGCTTACGACCGTCAGGGTCCAGAAGGAAGAGATGGGCAAGGCCGGCGTCAAAAGGCTCATACAGAGGATAAAGAACAGCAACAAGCGCCCTGAGAAGATAGTCGTTCCGACGGAACTCGTCGTCAGGAAGTCCTGCAAGGCGCTCAAGTAACAGGAGGAGCGGATGATGGGAATGCGTGCAGTCCTGTGTGTTTCGATCGTGGTCTTTTGTTCATTGGCTTTTGCGGAAGACGTGGTCTGGGAAGGTTTTGAGGGAAAGAACAACTGGGTCATGGTCGAATGGCGCAACTCCGGCAGGGGGAGGATGGAAGTGTCGAAGGAAAATCCATCGGAGGGAACCAGGTCCCTGAAGGTGAGGATGAACCGCGAGAAGAAGACCGACAGGGAGAAGGTCGGCATCTCAAGGGAAGGCTATCTTAACCTCTCGAGGTCCGAAAGCATAACAATGGATATCTTCTGCGGCAGCGACGACGGGTTGGCTGTATCGATCGGCTTTGACGCCGGGGATAAGGGCGCTTATTACGAATCGGTGAAGAAGCCGTTAAAGATGGGATGGAACAAGAATATAACATTCGGCCTCTCCGGCAACAATTATAAATGCGAGGCGAGCGACTGGAAGTTCGAGAATACGATCCCCGACCGCAGCAGCATAACTAAGATGCACATTGTAATATACAGGCCGTCGAACGTGATATCGGAAGAGACGGTCTTTATAGACAATATAAGGATAAAGCAGAGGGACCCGGTATGAGGGCCTTATTGTACATG
>JAQUSA010000032.1 GCA_028715315.1 Candidatus Omnitrophota bacterium
TCTCAGGCCCGCGGATGCGCCTTCTGATACGCGGACTTGAGCCTTTCGGTGGTTATATGCGTATATATCTGGGTGGTAGAGAGGTTCGCGTGGCCCAGAAGTTCCTGCACGCTCCTGAGGTCCGCCCCGTGGTCAAGAAGGTGCGTGGCGAACGAGTGGCGCAGGGTGTGCGGGGATATCTTCTGTTGTATGCTGGTCTTAACTATATATTTGTTTATTATCCTTCTTATCGAGCGGTCGGTCAGCCTGCCGCCGCTCTTATTGAAGAAGAGCGCGCCCGAATCTTTAGTCTTCGAAGCTCCCCTCTTCTTCATGTAATCCCTTATCGACTGCAGCGCCCTGTCGCCTATAGGCACGATCCTCTCCTTCTTGCCCTTGCCGTATACTTTTATGACGCCGCCTATCTGGTCTACGGTTTCCACGTTCAACCCGACAAGCTCGCTTACCCTTATGCCGGTCGAATAGAGCGTCTCGAGTATCGCGCCGTCACGCAGCCCCGCCTCGTCATCTTTCCCGGGCGATTCGAGCAGTAGCACTATATCCTTTTCATCCAGGAACTTCGGCAGGTGCTTGTCGCGCTTAGGCGTTGAAAGCGACGACGTCGGGTTGTTCTTTATTATCCCCTCCCTGAACAGGAATTTGAAGAACGACCTTATCGATGCGATCTTGCGGGCTATCGATACCTTGGACAGGTTAAGCTCCTTTACGTGCGCGAGGTAGCGGCGCAGCACAACGTAATCGACCTTCTCTATCGGCTCTTCCCGGAGGAATTCCATCAGCGACTTCAGGTCAACCTTATAATTTATAAGCGTATATTTCGAGGCGTTACGCTCGATCTCAAGATACCTTATGAATTTCTCGATATACCTGTCTATCAAGTTTGCTCCGTCGGCTTCGGTTTGTTCTCCACATGCCGGCATGTTGGGAAGCGCGAACACCCGTAAAACGCGCCGCGCCGCGAACGGCGTTCGACGAGTTCTCCGTCGCAGCCGGGTTCGGGGCATTTCAATCCGGTGGTCACCATCGGCTTGGCGTTCTTGCATTCCGGGAAACCGGAACAGCTCTTGAACTTGCCGCGCCTGCCCCACTTCACGATCATCTTCCGGCCGCACTTCTCGCATACTTCGTCGAGCTCCTCGACGTCCTTCTTCACCTCTTTCATCTCAACCTGGGCTTTCGAAAGCCACTGCGAGAACGGGCCGTAAAAATCCTTCAACGCCTGCGTCCACTCTACCTTGCCTTCCTCTATATCGTCGAGTTCCTCCTCCATCTTCGCGGTGAACTCCTCGTCTATGATGACCGGAAAGCTCTTGGTCAGGAGGTCATTCACGACCGTCCCGAGCTCGGTGGGCCAGAGTGCCGAACCCTCGCGCCTGACATAATAACGCGCGACCACCGTCTCGATGGTCGGGGCGTAAGTCGACGGGCGGCCTATGCCGTCCTCCTCGAGCGCCTTGACCAGCGAGGCGTCGGTATACCTTGGCGGCGGTTTCGTGAAATGCTGCGTCGGGTCTATTTTTATAAGGTCCAGCGCTTCGCCGGCGTCAAGCTTCGGGAGGTACGCTTTCTTTTTGTCCTTATCCTCTCCTTCCTCCTCAATGTCGTACGCGGCCTTGAAACCGGCAAAGACGACCGTCGATCCGGACGCCCTAAAAAGGTATTTGCCCACCCCGCCGGACGAAGGTATCGCTTCTATATCTACCGAGACCACCGACATTATCGCGGGTTTCATCTGGCTGGCCACGAACTTCGCCCATATAAGTTTATACAACCTGTACTGGTCCTGTGAAAGGTATTCTTTGATAGACTCCGGCTCCCTCGCGACCGACGAAGGCCTTATCGCCTCGTGCGCTTCCTGCGCGGCCTTCTTGGATTTATATTCGTTGGCTGACGGCGGGAGGTACTCCGCGCCGAACTTGTCCTTTATGTAGAACCTGGCCTCTTCAATGGCTGAGAACGCGACCTTCACCGAGTCGGTCCTCATGTATGTGATGAGGCCTACGGTGCCTTCCTTGCCTATATCGATACCCTCATATAACTGCTGGGCTATCTTCATCGTCTTGCCGGCCCTGAAATGCAGCTTATTAAATGACTCCTGCTGCATCTTCGATGTCGTGAACGGCGCCTGGGGGTTCAGTTTCTTCTCAGCCTGCTTTACGTCTTTGACCTTGTATTTCGCGCCCTGGAGTTCCGATAATATCGTATCGGCGGAGATCCTGTCTTTTACCTCGGCCTTATTTGCGTCTATCCTTTCCAACTGGGCGAAGAATGATTTTTTATCCTTGTGCTTCTTTAGCTCGGCCTCTATCTCCCAATATTCCTGCGGGACGAACGCCTGTATCTCGCGCTCCCTGTCCACGATCAGCTTTACCGCAATAGACTGGACGCGCCCGGCGCTGAGGCCGCGGGTCAGCTTCTTCCAGAGCAGCGGGCTCAACGAATACCCGACTATCCTGTCGATGACGCGGCGCGCCTGCTGCGCGTTAACGAGCTTGGTATCTATCTCGAGGGGGTTATCGAACGCTTCGAGTATCGCCTTCTTCGTTATCTCGTGGAATACGACCCTCTTCACTTCCTTGTTCTTTCCGAGGTGCGCCGCCAGGTGCCATCCTATCGCCTCTCCTTCGCGGTCAGGGTCGGTCGCTATATATATCGTGTCCTTGTCCTTCGCCTCCGCCTTCAGTTCGCTCAGGAGTTTTTTCTTTTTTGCTATGACGACATAGCTGGGCTGGAAATTATTCTCGATATCCACCCCCATCTTCCTCATCGGCAGGTCGATGACGTGGCCCATCGATGAACGGACCATGAAACCCTTGCCGAGGAATTTCTCGATGGTCTTTGCCTTCGCCGGCGACTCCACTATGACAAGCGCGTTGGCCGCGCCGCCGCCTACGGGCAGGATGATCTCCACCTTATCCCCCTCTTTGAGCTTAACGGAGCCGTAAGACGCCCTGTCGAGGATCTGGAGGTTAAGCTCCACCGCGGCATATTTGACGTCGGCTTTGAGACGGGCAATAAGCCCGTCCACTGTCATCCCGTCTTCGGCCTGGATATCTTTTCCGTTAACGCATATATTTATCATATGCCTTTCCTTACGTATGATTGCCCCGGAAGGCGCCTGACCAACCCTTTTATCTCCAGCCTCATCAGAGCCCCGGCCGCTTCCGGCGCCGAAAGCTCCGTATCGCCTATTATCTCGTCTACCGACAGCGGGGTATCGCCGAGGCATTCGAATATCTTCTTCTGCGGCCCGTCAAGGTCCGGGTTCGGAGAATCTCCCGCCATGGCCGATTCCCCGCGGGGCTTCATATGCCCCTTTATCATATCGCCCAGCTCCTCGATGACGTCATCCGCAGACTCGACCAGCCTGGCGCCCTGCCTTATAAGCATATTCGTCCCCGAGGATGTCGAAGAGCCGGCATTGCCCGGCACCGCAAAAAGCTCCCTGCCCTGCTCGAGCGCGAAATCTGTCGTTATCAGCGCGCCGGACCCCTTTGCGGCCTCGACCACGATGACCCCGAGCGAGAGCCCGCTGATTATCCTGTTCCTTCTCGGAAAATTATCTTTATAAGGTTCGCATCCCATCGGGAATTCTGAAACCAGCGCGCCTCCGGAATCCGTTATCTGGTCGGCCAGCTTGATATGCTCGGGCGGATATATATTCGCGAGCCCGCTTCCCAGCACCGCGATCGTCCTGCCCCCGGCTTTCAACGCGCCCCTGTGGCCGGCCGCGTCGATCCCCCTCGCCATACCCGATACGACCGTTATGCCTCGAGCCGCGAGTTCCATACCGAGCCTCTCGGCTGTGCGCAGCCCGTAACCGCTGGCGCGACGCGAGCCGACTATCGCAACGGAGAATTTATCCTCCTGAGCGAGGCCCCCTTTTACGTAAAGTATCACGGGCGGATCATATATCTGCTTCAGGTTCTCCGGATAATCTTCATCCAAATAAGAGACTGCCCTCGCCCCGGCCTGCGCCATAAGTTTAAGCTCGCGCTCCAGGGCCTCCTCTTTCCGGCAACACGTTATCGCGGCCGCAGTCTTCGGGCCTACTTTATCCACCTCTTCGAGCTGCGCTCTCGTTGCCTTGAAGACCCCTTCGATATCCCCGAATCGCTCTATCAGGTTCTTTATCCTGACATACCCGGCGCCGGGAACGGAATTCAATACGAGAAGGTTCTCGAGGTCCGTCACTTCAGATACTCCGTTATCTTGTCCGCAACCTCGTTGACCGAGAGGTCGCTTGTGTCTATCCTGTAATCGGCCCGCGCGTAATATTCTGCGCGCTTCGCCATGAGCTCGTTTATCTTCTCCTCGGGATCGCTGACATTCAGCAGGGGCCTGTGCGTATGGCCCTTCGTCCTCTGGAATATCCTCTCCGGAGTCGCGAAAAGGCAGAACATTACGCCGTTTGATTTCAGGTTCTTCACGTTCTCCCCGTCTATGACCGCGCCGCCTCCGGCCGCGACCACAAGTCCGGCCTGCAGGGCTATATCCCTGGCGACCATCCCCTCGGAATGCCTGAAATACTTCTCGCCCTTCTTCTCGAATATCTCGGATATCTTCATCCCCTCGCGCTCTTCTATGATGTCGTCCATGTCGACGAACCTGAGCCCAAGGCGCTTGGCAAGCGCCTTTCCTACGGCGGTCTTGCCGGTGCCCATGAACCCCACGAGTATGATGTTCTTCATCTAAAAGGATTTCACCTGTTTAATGTAGCCGTCGAAGTTGCGCTTTACCTCGGAGATACTGTCCCCTCCGAACTTTTCGGACATCGCGTTAGCGAGCTCGAAAGCAAGCACGGCCTCTCCGACGACCGAAGCGGCGTATACGGCGCAGACGTCATGCCTCTCGACCTGCGCGGTCACCTTCTTCTTTGTCTTTATGTCTACCGACGCGAGCGCCTTCCCGAGCGTCGCGATCGGCTTCATCGCTATCTTGACCATTACAGGTTCCCCGTTGGTCATGCCGCCTTCGAGCCCGCCCGCGTTATTCGAGCCGCGGGAGAACCCGTGCTTCTTGTCGAACAGGATCTCGTCATGCACCTTCGAGCCCGGCAGGCGCGCTGCAGCGAAGCCCAGGCCTATCTCCACGCCCTTTATCGCCTGTATCGACATCATGGCTCCCGCTATCCTGCCGTCGAGCCTCCTGTCCGGAGATACGTGGCTGCCGAGCCCCACGGGGACCCCCGCCGCCGTTATCTCACATATACCGCCGAGAGTGTCCCCGGTCCTCGCGCACTCCTCGACCTTCTTGAGCATAGCCTTGTCGTGCGACGCGCCGCCTATCTCTAAGACATGGGAAGCGATCCTTATTCCGAATTCATCTAGGAATAACTTGCATACTCCCCCTATAGCGACTCGCACCGCCGTCTCGCGCGCGGACGCCCTCTCGAGTATATCGCGGATATCGGTAGTGTTGTATTTTATCGCGCCCGCGAGGTCCGCGTGGCCGGGACGCGGCCTTGTTATCGAAGGCAGGATGTCTATCGAGGCGTCCTTGTTCTCTATCAGGAGAGCCAGCGGGCTTCCTATTGTAACGCCCTTGCGCAGGCCAGATAATATCTGAACGCTATCCTGCTCTATCGCCATGCGCGCGCCCCTGCCGAACCCCGACTGCCTGCGCTTGAGCTCCAGGTTTATCGTTCCCTTGTCCACCTTGAGCCCCGAAGGCATCCCTTCGAGTATTCCCAAGAGGAATTTCCCGTGCGACTCGCCCGACGTAAGATATTTCAGCATCTTCTATCCTCCTATACTGGAAAATAAGCCAATATGTCGTCCCTGAAAAAAACGCAAACAAAAGCGGCTATCGCCAGGAACGGCCCGTACTGTATGATATCCTGTTTCTTCATGAAAAGTTTAGGCACGCCTACAAGCGACCCGAAGACCGGCGCGACGAAAAAAGCGATCACGGTCAGCTTCAGTCCGAGAAAAGAGCCTATCAGCATCAACAGCATCAGGTCCCCGCCGCCCATAGCTTCCTTCTTATACAAGATCCTGCCCAACAGGCCGATCAGGTACAGGGATATGAACCCGAAGGCCAGCCCGAAGAACGACTCCCTGAGCGCGGCAAACCTCGATACTTCGCCCTGCAGCGCCGGATAAGCGAAACTCGCCAGCAGGCCCAGGACCGTGCCCGGAACGCTGAGCTCGTCCGGGATTATCCAGTGCTCGATATCGATAAAAGATATTATTATCAGCACCGCGAATAGCGCGGTATATATGAAGTATTCCGGCCTGAATCCGAAACGCCAGAACAGTACCGTAAAGACAAATGCGGTCAGCCCCTCTACAAGAAAATAACGGAACTTTATCTTTCCCTTGCAGAAAGCGCACCTTCCCCCCAGCATCAGATAACTGGCGAACGGGATGTTCAGGTACCACGGCAGCGCCCTGTTGCATGTCGGGCAATGCGAAGCCGGGAATACTATCGACTCACCGCGCGGCAGCCTGTGTATGCATACGTTCAGGAAACTCCCTACGATGGACCCGAACATGAACACAAAAACATAGACGATTATCGCAAGCATTTGACCGCCTTCTTTAGCGCGCGGCGCATGACTTCAACGGGCGCCCGCTTTCCCGTAAACAGTTCGAATGAAAGCACGCCCTGGTATAGCAGCATCCCGAGCCCGTTGGCGACCTTAAGCCCGCGCCTCTTAGCTTCCTTCGAAAGCGGCGTCACGGGCGGATTATATACGATATCGTATACCGCGAGCTTCCTGTGCAGGGCCTTCGGGTTGACTATGCAGGGGTCGCCCTTGTGCATCCCGACTGGGGTCGTGTTGACAAGCAGGTCCGAACCCAGGACTTCTTCATGTATCCTCTCTCCGATAAAAGGCGTATATTTAACGCGGCACTTCGGGAAATCCTTCCCGGTCTTTGACGAGAGTTTCTTCGCGCGTTCTTCCATCTGGTCCGTGAAAGCAATGGAGCGCGCGCCCTCCCTGGCAAGCACGAACGCGATCGCCTGCGCCGCGCCGCCGCATCCGAACAGGAAGACGGCCTTGCCCTTAGGGTTGAACTTCAGGTCGCTCTTCAAAGAACGCATAAAACCTTCGCCGTCGGTATTGAAGCCCCTCGTCTTCCCGGCCTTGAAGACGACGGTATTCACCGCGCCGATCCCCTTCGCTTCCGGCGACACGGAATCGAGCAGTTTCAATACCGCCTGCTTATGCGGTATCGTCACATTTATCCCGCGGACACCGAGCGCCTTAAACTTACCGAAGGCGGCCTTGAGTTCGCGCGGTGCCGTCTCGAACGGGATGTATTCCGCGTCAAGCCCCAGATAAGCGAATGCCGCATTTTGAAAATGCGGCGAAAGCGTGTGCTTGACCGGGAACCCTATTATCCCGAATATTCGAAGAACGGAACTTCCGCTTTTTTTCCTAGATCTCAATTCTCAATCTCTTATTTTCCTTGTGCGCCAGTTTATTCGCGGCGTTAAGATACGCCTTCACGCTCGCTTCGATGACGTCGGTCGACGCCGATTTGCCGAGGACCATCTTGTCCTTTGAACGGACCCTGACGGTGACTTCCCCGAGCGCGTCCTTGCCCTTCGTGACCGACTGCAACGAATAATCTATCAGCTCGCCCTTGATCTTCGTTATCTTGTCTATCGCCTTGCAGCAGGCGTCAACGGGGCCGTCGCCTTCGGCCGATGCGTCCTTGACGCCGGCCTTCGACTGTAATTTCACGGTCGCGACGGGAGCCTCTCCGGTGCCGGCAACCGTATGGAACGATATGAGTTTCCATGTCTCGGCGAAGCCGCCCATTCCCTCTTCCATTAAAGTCTCTAGGTCCTCGTCATATATGGACTTCTTCTTGTCGGCCAATATCTTGAAACGTTCGAAGGCTTTCGCGGCCTGCGCTTCGTTCAAGGAATAACCGAGTTTCCTGAGCTTTTCGGTGAAAGCGTGGCGGCCCGAGTGCTTGCCCATAACGAGGTTCGACGAACTGAGCCCTATCTCGCGCGGGCTCATTATCTCGTATGTGGTCCGCTTCTTTAAGATACCGTCCTGGTGTATGCCGGACTCGTGCGCGAACGCGTTCTGCCCGACTATCGCCTTGTTCGGCTGTATCATCATGCCGGTCAATTTCGAGACGAGCCTGCTCGCCTTCGAGATCTCCTCGGTCACTATCCCTGTAGAGAGGTTCCCGAAGAAATCCCTCCTGGTCCTGACGGCCATGACTATCTCTTCCATCGAGGCGTTTCCCGCGCGCTCGCCGAGGCCGTTTACCGTGCACTCCACCTGCCTCGCGCCGGCCTTTATCGCGGCTATCGAGTTCGCGACCGCCAAGCCGAGGTCGTTATGGCAGTGGACGCTTATGACCGCGCGGCCGATATTCGGCACGTGGCTCCTGATATCGCGTATCAACCCGCCGTACTCCTCGGGTATCGCGTATCCTACGGTATCCGGGACATTGATTGTGGTCGCGCCCGCTATAATGACCTGCTCGATTACACGGTAGAGGAATTCCTTCTCGCTCCTCGACGCGTCTTCCGGAGAGAATTCGATGTCATCCGTGAACCGGCGGGCGTACTTGACCCCTTCGACCGCAAGGCGTATTACCTCGTCCTCGGCCTTCCTCAATTTATACTTCAT
>JAQUSA010000033.1 GCA_028715315.1 Candidatus Omnitrophota bacterium
CAAATGCCGGTTTGCAAATAGCTTTTTTTAGTGTTGCAAATCCCGGTGTTTCTGCCTCACCTACTGCAACATTTGAGTCCCCGACCGTGTATAGTGGGAACAACTGGCAGCAGTTTTTGGTAACATCGGCTGCAGCTCCTGAAGGAACCCAGGCGGTGCGCTTCACTCTGACCTCATATGCTGCGCAACAGTCAAACACCGATTGGTATGGTACGGGTTCTGCATATTTTGACAATGTCGACGCCGCAGCTGTCCCGGAACCCACAAGCCTGTTGCTTCTCGGTTCAGGCCTCGTTGGTTTGATGGGATTAGGAAAGAAGAAAAAAGCATAACAGGTCACAAGTTGAAGTAGGGGGACGAAAAAGGCTTCCAACCTTCCGCTCCAGGATATTGGGAGCCTTTTTCTATTATAATGTCGAGATCCTAGCCTAATTTCATCCGTGTCATGACAACGTTGATAGGCTAGGATTCGGCATTTTTATTTTCCTTCCGCAAAATTAATATTTGACAAAAGCATATTCCGGTGGTATCTTTGTTAACTAGTAAAACAATTTCGTAACAAGAAACTCATATACTAAAGGAGATACCTGATGAAGAGGGCTGTCGGGCTGGTAATATTCCTGTTATTAGTGGCCGGTTGCAAGGAGTATGAGCAGGCGCAAAAAGCCGGGCCGGAGTCCCAATCCCCCGTAAAAGTGAACTGGGGTGACCTCAACCAATGGAAGGCCGATACGGACGGCAGGAGCGTTATAGAGATATCCCGGGCGCAGGGGATGTCCGGAAACGGGATACAGGCGGCATATGAGTTGAAAGGGGATTATGGCTGGGTGCTTATCCGAAGGAAGATGGCGGAGAAACTGCCGGAAGATGTACCGCTGACATTCCTTATCAAGTCCGACGCATCTTCAGACATGGAGATCAAGCTGGTCGACGAGGACGGTTCCGTATTCTTCAGGAAATTCCCTTTGAGAGGCAAATATGCGGATTGGACGCAGGTCGTGATATACAGGAATAGCCTTGAATACGGATGGGGCGGGGACGAAAAGTTTGACAAACCGGCCAATTTAGAGATCGCCTTTTCGGGCAAAGGAAAAGGTACGGTTGTCCTGGACGAGATAGGACCGGGCAAGCCCGGCCTGCCGGCCTCTTTCTCTGTCGTGGGGCCGGTGCTCGACCCGGACAGGGAGCTGAAAGGGATCGGTTTCAAGCAGAGAAGGGACGCGGAACTTATACCGGAGGACCCGCTGGTACTGGAGTGGCTAAAGCTGTGCCAGGATAATTTCTCTCCGGAAAAACAGCTCCTGCCTACAGCCGAAGATAACCAGGCCCATACCTTCAACAACGCCCTCGTGGCAATGGCATTTATCGTGAAGGGAGAGAAGGAGAGAGCCGAGCGCATACTTGATTTCTTCGCGGAGTCAACGGTAGTAAAGAACAGGTGCCCGTCATACCAGAATTTCTTTTATAAGGGCGAAGCGAGAGGGTTCTTCCAGTATGTGAACCTAAGGAACGAGGGGAACCTTCCGGCGTACCATAATCCCGGCAAGGCGGACCGCTGGATGGGCGACATGGCATGGCTTCTTATCGCGTACAAATATTACGGGAAGGAATACGGGCCGGAGAGATATAAGGACATCACGGGGATGCTGAAAGACCTGCTGATATCATGGTATAAGGACGACCCGGGCGGCAAAGGCGGTTATGTACAGCACGGATGGAGGAGCGGGGACAAGAAGCTCCATGAGGACGGCGGGCATCCGGAAGGCAATATCGATTGCTATGCCGCGCTGAAGCTATGCAAGGAAGACGCATATGCGGATAAAATACGCATATGGCTCGATTCCGTTCTCAAGGGCAACTCGCTTCCGCTGGATAACTACACCTGGAGGGTCCTTGCATACGGAAAGGGATCGGCGGCTCTGTTGAACATCCCGGAATACGACCTCAGGTACCGCAAGACGCTGAACGTGAACGGCAAGGAAGTAATGGGCTTCTTCGATCACGCCGATATAAACATAAACAATATATGGCTTGACGGTACCGGCCACATAGCGTGCGCGTATATTACCGAAGGCGACAAGGAGAGGGGATATTTCTACGCCAACCAGATGGACGCCTTCCTCGTCGACAGGGAGATCAAAGGGGCGAAGGGCCGCACTATTCCCTACACTGCGAACAGGGAGGGCGGCTATAACTGGAGCAGGCAGGACATGGGGACCGTATCCGTGGCCTCATGGTATATATTCGCCAAGAACAGGTTCAACCCGCTTACCCTGGAAAAAGCACCCTAAAATAACAATTTATTACACTTGACAGTAAAGCGTAGAGGTGGTATATTTTCATCTGTTAGTAAAACATTTGAGTTTAGGTTAATAGTTTTACAGGAGAGAAGGGAGGTGAACAAGTGAAGAGGCTATTGGCGGTAGTTGTTTCAATGTTAATGTGCTCCGTTTGCAGCGCGAACGCCGTGTTAAATGCGGGATTCGAATCCGATGAAGAGAGCTGGTATAACTGGAACGACCAGCAGACCAACGGCATCGTAACGACCGAGTATAAATACAGCGGGGAGAAATCAGCTTGCAGGCAGGTCGAAGGGGTAAGCCAGGGATGCTACGGGCAGCAGATCCCGGTCAATCCCGGGGAGATCGTTAAAGCCAGCGCGTGGGCCATGAGCCCGGAGGGAAAAGCGCTGTCAAACGGGGCCGAAGCCTATGTCCGCCTTGAGTTCTGGAACAGCAACGGCCCGATGAGCTCAGGACATAGAGAGAGCGAGCATATTAGGGGCGCTACGGCATGGAAAAAACTGGAAGTGACCGGTAAGGCGCCTGAGGGGGCAACCGAAGTGAGGGTGCTTGGTTACGCAAGAGGGGCGGCCGGTTCGGCAGGCGAAGCTTGTTTTGATGATTTTGACGTGACAATCGAAAAGGGTAATTAAAGGAGAGGCAAAATGAAATCGATCGGCATATTGGTATTGGGTTTGGCGATAATGTTCAGCGCTTCTGTTTCCGAAGCCGCGAACATGCTGACGAACCCCGGTTTTGAGAACACGGCCCAGGACCCGTGGCTTGGCCTCTGGGGGAACAGCCAGCACACAGGCACATACGGGAGCACCGAAGCCGCGATGACCGGCACCAGCTCGGTGAAGATAACGTCGAACAGCGCCTCCGGCACCGGCGACGACTATTTCATGTACAGCAACACATCGGCAGCCGTCACGCCCGGAACCACCTATTATGGGACCATTTTCGCGAAGACCGAGAGCCTCATCAACGAGCAGGCGTTCTGCAAGATAGATTGGTTTAACTCGACGGGCGGCTGGGTAGGGACCGCCGGGGCGTCATCGATCCTTTCCGGCACGAATGACTGGACAGCCCTCAATATAAGCGGAGCCGCTCCGAGCAATGCGAGCTATGCTTCGCTTGCGTTTTTCGTGAACCAGACCGTAGACGGCGGCACCGGCACGGCATATTTCGATAACGCGTATCTCGATACGACCCCGATACCGGAGCCAACCAGCCTGTTGCTGCTGGGTTCAGGCCTGGTCGGTTTGCTTGGCCTCAGGAAAAAAGTTAAATAGGCAAATTTCTTCCTCAAACACCCCAACTAACCCGAGGAAGACGGGCGGGGATCCCGAGGTCCCCGCCCTTTTATTTTTGACCGTGGCAGTTTAATGGTGTATACTGGGACGAAAAAGGGGGGAGCATGACATATACCCAGGTTTCATTCATCCTAATAAACATGATAACGGGCCTGTTATCCATAGCGCTGGGCATTCCGCTCGCCAAACGCAAGATCCCAATGAACTATTGGTACGGGTTCAGGCTGCCGAAGGCTTTTAAGTCCCCCGAACTATGGTATCAGGTAAATGAATATGGCGGACGGCAGATGGTCCTATGGTCAATCCCGGTACTGATCACCGCCGTAGCCTGCTTTTTCATTCCCGTGCGCGACGATACCCATCCTTTGGTTGTTTTGTTTTTAGGGGGCGGGTCGTTGACGGTATTCGTCGCGATATGGGTCGCCAAGACCATTATCTTTGCTTCAAAACTGAAATAGGCATAGCCGCAATAATACCCTTAAAAATAGCAATAAAATTATCTTGACATATATAAGGTTAAATGATAGACTTCCAATAATGAAAGCGCTTACCTATAGCGCTAATTTTTAGGAACTGTAATGAAAGCGCTTACAAACATAGCCTTCAACCGAAGGAATAAGAGAGGGGGTGAACAAATGAAGGGACTTTTTGTCGTATTAGCAGTATCGGCAGTCATCGCTATGCCTTCTTTTGCTTGCGCGAATGCCGTCGGAGATCCCGGTTTTGAGGGCGCAGGGCAGGGCCCGTGGCTTGATTACAACTGGGGACCGCAGTGGACCGTCAACTATGACGCTGCCGATTCAGTCCATGGCGGAAGCCAGAGCCTTAAGCTTACGGCAGGCTCGACGACGGACACATGGGAGATGACGGGAACAAAACAGGTCTTTGCCGTGAATCCCGGCGATGTAGTAGACGGAGGAGTCTGGATGAAGTGGCAGGACCTGAGCAACATAGAAGCTTACCTGGAATGCAAATGGCTCAAAGCCGACCGGTCCGAACTGGGCACCGGTATAGGCATAGTCCACCAGACTACAGGTTCCGGCGACTGGCAGTACCAGAGCTTAAGCTCCTGGTCATCGGCCGAGAGGACAGCTCCGGCGGATGCGGCGTATATTGACTATCGCCTGACATTGCTCGCTCCGGGAACAGGCACAAGCGCCACCGGAACGGTATGGTTCGATGATGCGCAGTTTACCGTTCCCGAGCCGGCGAGCCTGTTTTTGCTGGGTTCAGGCCTCATAGGACTGCTCGGATCAAGGAAAAAATCGGTAAAATAAGCGTTTATTAAGATGTTCTTCCTCAACCCCAACTAACCCGAGGAAGATGGCCGGGGATCCCGAGATCCCCGGCCTTATTTATTCTTGACTTAAAACCCTTTAATCGCTATAATTTAGGTTCTCTGTGGGCTTATAGCTCAGTTGGTTAGAGCGCTTCCTTGACATGGAAGAGGTCAGAGGTTCGAGTCCTCTTAGGCCCACCATTAAATTTTATGACTATGGAACTAAATACTTTAAGGCATTCGACCTCACATATTATGGCCCAGGCCGTAAAAAGGCTGTATCCGGGCGTGAAACTGGCTATAGGGCCGGCGATCGAGGAAGGGTTTTACTATGATTTTGACTCCCCCCAGCCCTTTCTTGAGGAGGACTTAGCCAAGGTCGAGGCCGAGATGGCCAGGATCATCAAGGATAACGCTAAGTTCGAGCGCTCATCCATGAACAGGGATGAGGCCATAAAGTTCTTTGAAAAGATTGGCGAGCAGTATAAGGTCGAGCTCATAAAGGACCTGCCCGACGCAGAGGTTACCCTTTACAGGGACGGGGACTTCATCGATCTTTGCAGGGGCCCGCACATAGATTCGACCGGAAAGGTCAAGGCCTTCAAGCTCCTTTCGATAGCGGGGGCTTACTGGCGCGGCGACGAGAAGAATAAGATGCTCCAGAGGATATACGGTACCGCGTTCGAAAGCAAAGCGGAGCTGGAAAGCTACGTTGCCGGGCTCGAGGAGGCAAAAAAGCGCGACCACAGGAAGCTTGGCAAGGAGCTTGAGCTTTTTATGATCGACGAGAAAGCCGGCGCGGGCCTTGTGATCTACCAGCCAAAGGGCGCGATGATCAGGACCGTCATCGAGGACTGGGAGAAGAGGGAGCATTTAAAGCGCGGGTACCAGATTGTCATCGGTCCGCACATGTTGAAGTCCGATATCTGGATAGAATCGGGGCATTACGGCTATTATAAAGAGAACATGTATATCTTCAAGATCGAGGAGCAGGAATACGCGGTCAAACCGATGAACTGCCCCGCGCATATCCTGATATACAGGTCGAAGACCCGCAGCTACAAGGACCTTCCGATAAGGTATTTCGAGCTGGGCTCCGTTTACAGGAATGAGAAGTCAGGAGTACTGCACGGCCTTTTGAGGGTACGCGGCTTTACCCAGGACGACGCGCATATATTCTGCCTGCGCGAACAGGTCGTCGAAGAGATAAAAGGCGTCATAGATTTCGTGAGGGACGCGCTGAAGATATTCGGATTTTCCGAATTTGAGATCGAGATATCGACCAAGCCCGATAAATATATAGGCACCGACGAGGATTGGGAGCTCGCTACGAACGCGCTTATGGACGCGCTGAAGTCGAAGGGGCTTTCCTATAAGATCAATGAAAAGGACGGCGCGTTCTACGGCCCGAAGATAGATATCAAATTGAAGGACGCGCTCGGAAGGGCCTGGCAGTGCGCGACGATACAGTGCGATTTCGCGCTGCCGCAAAGATTTAAAATATCCTATGTCGGGCAGGACGGCAAGGAATACGCCCCGATAATGCTTCACAGGGTCATACTGGGTTCGATAGAGAGGTTCCTCGGGGCCCTTATTGAGCATTATGGCGGCGCATTTCCCGTGTGGCTTTCGCCGGTCCAAGCTGTTATAATACCCATATCTGATGACCATAAGGATTATGCGGGCAAGGTGGCGCAGGCGCTGCGCGATAAAGATATAAGGGTAGAGATAGACGATAAGGGCGGCAGGATGCAGCATAAGATAAGGGACGCGGAAGTCCAGAAGGTCCCGTACATGCTGGTCGTCGGAGGAAAAGAGGCCCAGGCGGAGAGCGTCTCCGTAAGGGAGAGGGGCAAGGGCGACCTCGGAGCGATGAAGCTGGCGGATTTTATGAAGAAGATCGTTAACGAAGTCGAAGAGAAAAAATAGGGGGTATAGACATCCAGTTTCAGGCAAAATCAATAAGGGTAAATGACAGGATACGGACACGCGAGGTCATGGTCATCGCCGAGGATGGAAGCCAGCTCGGAGTGATGGCTCCCGAGGAAGGTTTTAAGCTGGCGCAGCAGGCAGGGTTGGACCTGGTCGAGATAGCGCCGATGGCAAAGCCGCCGGTCTGCAGGATAATGGACTTCTCCAAGTATAAATATGAACAGGAGAAGAAGGAGAAAGAGGCCAGGAAGAAACAGCACGCGACCCATCTCAAGGAGATAAGGCTTAAACCGAAGATCGGCGACCACGATTACCTTGTCAAGCTGGGTTTCATCAAGAAATTCCTTGAACGAAAAGATAAAGTAAAGATAACGCTCGTGTTCCGCGGGCGCGAGATGGCACATCCGGAGCTCGGAACTAAAGTGATAGAGCGGCTTAAAGCGGACATCCTCGAGATCGGGCAGATAGAGAAACCCCCGCTGAGAGAAGGACGCTTTGTAATAATGGTAGTCGCCCCCAAATAGGTAGAGGTCAGGCTCAAGGAGGAAGAAAAATGCCTAAGCAGAAGACACGAAAGGCCGCAAAGAAGAGATTCAGGATCACCAAGACGGGCAAGATAATGAGGCGCAAGGGTGGCAAGGGCCATCTCTTGACGGGTAAAACAAAGAAGAGGAAGAGAGCCCTCAGAAGGTCTGATCTGGTCGCCAAGGCCGACCATAGAAAGATATCAAGGCTCCTGCCTTACGCTTAGAAAAGACATAGAAGGAGAAGAAAGAAATGCCTAAGTCGAAATATTTACCGGCGAAGAAACAGCGCAGGAAGAAGGTCCTTAAGGCGGCGAAGGGGTATTTCCTCGGCCGTTCCAAGCAGTACAAGAAGGCCGTCGAGACCGTAAGAAGGGCCATGGTCTATGCGTACCGCGACAGGAAAGCGCACAAGCGCGAGATGCGCGCGCTCTGGGTCGTCAGGATCAACGCCGCGTGCAGGAACTGCGGAATAACATATTCCAAGTTCATCGCCGGCCTCAAGAAGCTGAAGATAGAACTCGACAGGAAGGTCCTGTCGGATATCGCGGCGAATGACAACGCTACGTTCGTGAAACTGGTAGAAGAAGTAAATAAAGCAAAATAATGCTCGAGAAGATCAAGGCAATAGAGGCCGCGGCAAACGATGAAATGAGGTCGGCTGCCGACGCTAAGGCGCTCGATGATCTTAAGATAAAGTATCTTGGGAGGAAAGGCCTTGTCACCGAGCTCCTCGGGCAGATATCGTCATTGTCTGCCGAGGAGAAGCCGCGCCTCGGCAGGGAGCTTAACGCCCTCAAGGTCCGCATAGACGGGGCGTTCGGGGCCAGGCAGGCGGAGCTCGCGAGGTCGCCGGTCCTTCCGAGGGATTATGCCGACCTTACGCTTCCGGGATTCAGGCCGCCCTCAGGTACAAGGCACCCGCTTACCAAGACGATAGACGAGATCCTTTCTACGTTCCTCGGCATGGGATTCAAGGTGGTCGAGGGGCCCGAGATCGAGACCGAATTCTACAATTTCGAGGCGTTGAATATCGCGCTCGACCATCC
>JAQUSA010000034.1 GCA_028715315.1 Candidatus Omnitrophota bacterium
AGGGCTTATTTCAGCGCCACATTAAAGGTTAACCCGAACGACATGGACGCCGAGCATGGCATCAAGGAGCTCGACGCCATAAAGACGATGGAAAAACACTTCGAGAACCAATAGGGAATATCCGTCATAACCCGAGCGGGTCGACGTCGACGGCTATCGTGACGGCTGATTTTCCCGCCAGCCCCTCCAACGCCTTATCTATGTATCCGCACATATCTCGCGGCTTGCTTCCCTTCAGGAACATGCTCCACCTGTACTGTCCTTTTATCTTCGAGATGAACTCCGGCGCCGGCCCGACAAGATCGATATCCTTGCCCTCTATATGCGCGGCAAGGACGGCGGCGAGGTCATGCGCGGCCTTTATCACCCTCTCCTCATTCCTTCCCCTCAACTTAATATCGATTATATGGTTGAAAGGCGGATAACCGAGTTCTCTCCTGAACTTTATCTCCTCATCAAAAAAACCCGCGTAATCATGGTCCACGCTCTTCCTGACCGCGTAATGATCCGGGGAGAATGTCTGTATGATGACCCTTCCCGCTTCGGAGCCCCTTCCCGCCCTTCCGGCAACCTGCGTCAGCAGGTTAAAGGTCCTTTCACCGGACCTGAAATCTGGGAGGTTCAGCGCCGTATCGGCCGATATCACGCCGACGAGCGTGACCCTGGGGAAATCGTGGCCCTTCGCGATCATCTGCGTGCCGATAAGTATATCGAGCTTATGTTTCCTGAAATCGTCCAGGATCTGCTTGTGCGAGCCCCTTTTGACCGTCGCGTCCGTATCCATCCTGGCGATCCTGGCGGCCGGGAATATCCTTGCGGCCTCGCTCTCTATCTTCTGCGTACCGACACCGAAATACTGTATATCACCGCTCTTGCATTTCGGGCATTTGGCCGGAGGATCGGCCTGGTAATTACAGTAATGGCAGCTGAGCTTCTTGATGTCGTAATGGTATGTCATTGAGACGTTGCAGTGCCTGCATTTGACGACGTGCCCGCACTTCCTGCAATTGATGAAGGTCGAAAATCCCCTGCGGTTCATGAGCAGCATCACCTGCCCGTTCTTGTTAAGGACCTGCGAGATAGCGTGTTCGAGCGCCCGCGAGAATATCTTCGCATCCTTCACGTCTAAAAGCTCCTGGCGCATATCGACGATATCCACCTTCGGGAGCGACCTCTTCTCTATGCGTTCGGTCATCTTCAGCATCTTATACTCGCCGCTTAGCGCCTTATGGTATGTCTCGATGGACGGGGTCGCGCCCCCCAGTATCACGGTCGCGCCCGATATCCTCGCCCTCTCTATCGCGACTTCCCTGGCGTTATACCGCGGCGCGTCATCCTGCTTATAGGATGTCTCATGCTCCTCGTCTATGACTATCAGGCCGAGGTTTGACACCGGCGCAAAGACCGCCGAGCGCGCTCCCACGGCTATCCTCGCGGCCCCATCCTTCAGTTTCTTCCACTCGATGAACCTTTCGGTATCAAGCAGCCGGCTGTGCAGGACCGCGACCACGCCTCCGAACCTCGACTTGAACCATTCTATCGCCTGGGGCGTCAGCGAGATCTCGGGGACCAGCACTATCGCGGTCTTCCCCATCTTCAGGGCAAGCTCTATCGACTGCAGGTAGACTTCCGTCTTTCCGCTGCCGGTGATCCCATGCAGGAGATACACGTCATTCCTGCCGCCCGATATCGATTCGAATATCGGCTTCAGGGCCGACGCCTGCTCCAGGGTGGGCTTGTAATTCTTCGTTGCCTCATATATGTCCTCGGGCGCCGGATTCCTTGGCGCGGCCTTTATCTTTCCCTTCTTTATCGCGCCCGGGAGCGCGGCCGAGATCGCCTCCCCCCATGAAGAACGGTAATATTCCGCTATCCATTTTGTCAATGACAGCAATTCCGCGCTTATGGCCGGGCCTTCCTGGTCTATTACCGAGATGATATCCTTCACGCCTTCGATATCAGGCTTGCCGACAAACCCTACGATATAGCCGACAAGTTTCCTGGGGCCGAAGGGCACCAGCACCCTTTTGCCGACCTCGGCCTTATCCATAAGGCTTGGAGGCACCCTGTAATGAAAGGGCTTCCTTACGGGAAGCCCTAAAGCAATATCAGCGTATTCCTTCTGCTGCAAATCAATCCTCCGAAAGTATCTTCATGATCTTTTTTAGGTCTTCCCATACTTCCTTCTTCGCGGGAGGGTTCCTGAGAAGATATGCGGGATGGTAGGTGGGTATCATCAATTTCCCGTTGAATTCCATCTCCTTGCCCCTGACCTTCGTGATAGGCACATCGGTATCGAGAAGCGCCTGCGCGGCGTGTTTCCCGAGGCAGCATATCACCTTGGGCGATACGATATCTATCTGCCTGACCAGGTAACCTTTGCATGCCCTGACCTCTTCCGGGAGAGGGCTCCTGTTCCCGGGCGGCCTGCATTTTAGCACATTGCATATATACACGTCCCGGCGCTTCAGCCCCATCGCCTCTATCATCTTCGTGAGCAGCTGCCCGGCCCTTCCGACAAAAGGGACGCCCTGCAGGTCTTCATCCGCCCCGGGAGCTTCACCGACGAACATCAATTTCGCCGTTTCACTGCCGTCGGAGAAGACATAATTCGTCTTCGTCTTGTGGAGCGGACAGGCCTTGCACGAGAACACCTCTTTCCTCACCTCGGAGAGGCCCGCCCTGCCCTTACCGGCAGCAGCTATATATTCAACGCCGCTCTTCTTTTCCAGCTTGACGTAGGACTTCACGTCCTTTATTATCCCGAGGAGTTCCTTCCTTGATTCGTTAATGCTCATTTATTTTCTATCGTCTCCAGGACAAGTACCACTATATCTCCCGCGGATGAAGGCTTCCCGAGCTGTTTCGCCTTCGACCTCATAGCGTCAAGCAGCTCTTTATGCCTGAACAGGTATTCGAGCTTTTCCAGCGTCTCCGGGATCGTCTTAGTGCCTACGCCGACGCCGGCCTTTTCGAGGAACAAAAGGTTGTTCTCTTCCTGGCCGGGAATGAACGTATTGACTATTACCGGGACGCCCTTGACCATCGCCTCTGAAATGCTCAGCCCTCCGGGCTTTGATATCATGACGTCCGAGGCGTCCATGAGCTCGTTAACGTTATCGGCAAAACCGTACAGCTTCATGGCCGTCTTCGACCCCTTCGCTATCTCTTCTATATGCTTGCGCAGCGACTCGTTCTTGCCGCAGACCACGATGAGCTGGAACGGCTCAGATGTGCCCGATATCGTCTCGACCATCTGGGGTATGGGCCCTACGCCGAGCCCGCCGCCAATTATAAGGACCGTAAAGAGCCCCTCCTTAAGCCCGAGGTTGCGCACCGCTTCATCCCTTTCCCACCTGCGGGTAAATTTCTCCTGGACAGGGATCCCGAGGACCCTGATCCTCTCCGCGGGTATCCCCTTCGACGCCAATTCCTTCCTGGTGTATTCCGAGGCGACAACATAAGTGTCCACCTGCGACGATATCCAGAAGTCGTGCACGCCGTAATCAGTGATCACTGTTATCAGCTTCCCGTTATACATTTTAGAGAGCTTCAGGTTGGATATTATCTCCGTGGACAGGAAATGCGTCGTCACTATGCAATCGGGGTTCTCTTTCCTGACGAATTTGTAAAACGCATAACCGTTCAAAAAATTCGCCATGCGCCTTATCGACCTGATAAGCGGGCGGATCGGCTTGAAATCGGTAAGGTAATAAGAGAAGCTCCAAAGGAACGAAGCCTTCGAAACCATGAAATTATATCCCCAGATATACGTCTTCCTGAAAAACCAGTTCGTATACTCAAGCGAATCTATGACCCTGACGTCATGGCCGGTCTTCGCCTTATCGAACGCGTCCTTAATGGCGAACGCCGCGCTCTTGTGTCCGGCTCCGGCAGGTGCGTGCACGATGAATATTTTCATTATCTTATTTTGTCCCTCCTGAGGACCAGTTCTACCGCTTCGTACAGGTCGCGTTTTATGAAATCCGGCCGGGCTTCCAATTCGGCGCCGCGGATGTCCGCCCTCTTCGTCTTGCCGGAAAGGACCAATATCGTCCGGCAGCCTATCGCCTGTCCGGCTACCACATCCCGGATGTTGTCCCCTATAAAATACGTGCTCTTGAAGTCTATCTTTCCATTCTTAAGCGCTTTTTTAAAAAGCCCCGTCTTCGGTTTCCTGCACGCGCATTTTTCCTCTTTCCTGTGGGGGCAGTAATACGCTCCCGCGATCCTGCCGCCGGCCTTCCCTATCTCAGCCTGCATCTTCCGCGTGATATCCGACAGGTCATTTTTCGTGAAATATCCTTTCCCTATCCCCGCCTGGTTCGAGATGATATATACCGAGTATCCGTTGTCCGTGAGGCGCCTTATGGCTCGTTTTGCGCGCGGGATGAACCTGAACTCCTCCCATTTCGTGACATACATATACTCATTTATGAATTCGGGGTCGACATTTATGACGCCGTCCCTGTCAAGGAATATGACCTTATGCTGCTTTTTTGCCATAGGTGAGCTCCCAGTATTTGGCCCATTTCATGAAATGGACGTAAGAAAACATGATGGAGAATATGAGGCCTGTCCTGCCTTCCCTGAATCCCTGTTTCTTCACGTATATCTTCCAGAAAAGTTTTAACGGTTTGACTTTAAGGTTATAAAATATCTCCTTTTCGGGCAGCACGCCTTTTTCGTCGAGGATATCCCTGGCTTCATAGCCGGTATACCTGTTCTGCCTGTCCATGAACTGCTCCATCGAACTGAACGGCCTGTGCTCGATCTCCGCCTCGATGACCCCCTGCGGCCCGTTAAGTTTCAGCCTTTCATGGATGAGCCCCTCATATCTGCCGCATCCCCTCTTGAAGAAATGGGCGGAATAATGGTACCAGCCGCCGTATCTCATCGGACGGCCGAGAAAATAGTTCTTCCTCCTGAATTTATAACCCACCGCGCCTGAGGACGCATCCGCGGATGCGGACATTGCCTTTTGTAACGCCGCTGCAAGCTGCGGCGTTACGACCTCATCCGCATCGAGCTGCAGTATCCAATCGCCTGTCGAATTGTCCGTGCCCTTATTCCTCTCGAGCGCGAACCCGTTGAATTCGCTTTCTATCACCCGGGCGCCGTACTTCCTGCATATTTCGCCCGTGCCGTCGGTGGAGAACCCGTCGATTATGATTATCTCGTCGGCCCATTTGACGCTTTCAAGGCACGCGCCGATGCAGTCTTGCGCGTTCTTGGTCAGGACCACGACGCTAAGCCTTGGTTTTTGCATTCGATTCCCAGTATTTCGCGTAGCTCAATATCTGATAGATGCCGCCGTTTACGGCGACCATAAGCCCTATCACGCCGTCGCGGCTTCCTTTTTTGGCGATATAACACCTATAGAACCTGTCGAAGGCCCGCCAGAAGGCTTTCGCGGCCGGCATCCTCCTGCCGTCGGATATCCATTTCTGCGCTTCTTTTGTCGTCTGCCCGTTCATCGACGCTATCAGCTCCGAGAAATCCTCGTACGAATAATGTATAATATCCGACTTCAGCCTGCCGCATCTGCCCTCATAGATAACGCGGGGATGTACTCCGGCCTCCTCATATTTGAAGCGGCCTTTCCGGAAAAGCCTGTCCTTATACGCGGGATACCATCCTCCCCATCGCACCCAGTACTTGCCTATAAAATTCCTGAGCGGGATGGCAAATACGACATACTCCTTCAGCATGCCCGCCCCGTCGTCCTTAACCACCTGCCCGATCTCATCCCTCAACTCCGGCGTGACCACTTCGTCGGCGTCCAGGCTCAGGACCCATCCGTTCTTAGCCAGGGAATAGGCGTAATTCCTGTGCAGCCCCTCGATATCCATCTTCCTGTGGTATATCCTGTCCGTATAACGCCCTGCTATCCCGACGGTGCCGTCGGTGCTCATATCGTCGACTATCACGATATCGTCGGACCATCTCACGCTGTCGAGGCATTGCCCGAGGCGTTTTTCCTCATTTTTCACTATGACCACGACAGATACCGGTATTTTTTCCATATCAGATCCCTTTAACCATTGAATTGCGCAGGATCCCGTATGCCGTAAGCGCGGCCCTCAACGCGGGATCCGCGGAATATATCCTGTCAAATTTCTTCTTCTTTTTTATGATATTCCAAAACGATTTCAATTTAAAGAAGTTTTTGGGTTTCGCCTGCGCCATCAGGTCGAGATGCTCGGGGAACGGCCCGGTCTCGAGGCCGCGTTCGATGAAAAGCCATACGCGGTTATGCCTGTCCAGCTCATGGCGGATGCTTTCCGTTATGCGCTGCCTGGAGCCGGCATCCCTGCAGGTCAGCACATAAGCGACCCGCATGATCCTGCCCCATTTCTTCTCGAATATGCGGGCGCTCCTGTCAAACGTCCCCTTCCTGTCCTTCAGGAACTTCCCCGACCTCCCCTCCTCATGATAGACATAACAGCCCTTCGACATAGCGCATATATATCCCGCCTTCTGCGCGCGGCGGCTATAGTCGGTATCCTCAAAATACGCGAATCCGTACTCGTCATCAAGATATCCTATCTTCCTCATAACCTCGCGCTTTATGAGCATGCAGAACCCCACGCCCGCGTTCATCTCGATCCATCTTCCCGTATCCTTGCGGAGGTCGGCGGCAAGCCTGTCCACCGAAACGCCGCCGCGGGCCCTCAAGCCGAAGTTATTGGACGACGGGTTCACTATACCTATCGACGGGTCGCTTTGCGCGGCCTTTATCATTTCGGTAAGCCATCCGTCAGTCACGATAATATCGTTATTGAGTATGCATGCGAAGCACGCGTTTGACATCATCAGCCCTTTGTTCATCCCGCGCGCAAAACCTTCGTTCACGCAATTAAATACCGTTTCTATCTCTATATTCGCGCTGCCCTTCAGGGTCAGCAGGTATTCCTTCAGCCCGTGCTCGGTAGACGCGTTATCGACTATGATGAGCCTGCACCGTTCCTTTGTGCACCGCAGTATCGAGTCCACGCATTTCTTAAGGAGCGCGAGGTTGTTCCAGCTGAGCAGGACAAGGTCGCATTTTATTTCCATCCGCTCTCCTCCAGCATCCGCTCGAGCCTTTTACCGTACGTATATTCCGAAACGGCAAGGATATGGCCCGCGGAGGCGATCTTCCTCCCCTGTTCCCTGTTGTTAAGGAAATAGTCCGCCTTCCTGAACAGGTCATCCTTATCGTTGTATACGACTACGTTTTCCCCGTCCGCGAAAAGCTCCTCAAATCCGTTGTCCTTTATCCTGTTCGTCATAAGCAGCGCGCCGCAAGAAAGCACCTCGAACATCCTCATATTGATGTCGTTATTGATCGAATAGTTGAACCCTATCTTCGCGCTGCTGTATATATTCGACATGAGGCTCGACTCGGCCCTGCCGATAAAACTGTTTGGGTACCTTCGCGCCAGCTGTTTTAGCATCTCGCCCCTTGGGTTCTTCTTGCCCTCGGTCCCGACAAAAGCGATATCGAGCTTGCGCTCGACACCGAGGTCCTTATGTGTGCCGGGATCGCACGCTATCGGCACCCATACCGCGCTGATGCCCGTATCGTGTTTCAGCTTTTGCGCCCCGTTCTTCTGCGCGCAGAAGACGCGGTCATAATGGGCCGCCTGCGCCCTGATCTTCCTGTACGGTTTTTCCAGGTGCGTGTCTATGGCATAGAATGCGCAGGGCTTCAGGTGCGCGGGGATATCGTACTTATAATCGCCGTGGTCGATGCGAAGATACAGGTCGTAACCCGCGGGAATGTTCGGGTCGCTCGTCCAGAAGTGGCCGTATTCTATCCCGAGCGCCTTTGCCGCGTTCTCGAAATAGCGGCCGATCGTGTCTTCCCTGTCCTTATTGAATATAAGCGCGAGCCTCATCTTGCCGACAATACCTCCTTCGCCGCATTGTAGACCTCGTCCGCGCCGATCCTGCTAAGGCAGACCCTGTCATTGCAATCCTTCATCTTGAAATTCCTGTAACACGGGCGGCACGGAACATCTTCCTTTACCGCCCTGTGCCTGCCGCTGCCGTAGGGGTATTGGCCGTATACTTTCTCATCGACGGGGCCGAAGATCCCCACAGTGCCGGCGCCCGCGCCCGCAGCCAGGTGCAGCAGCCCCCCGTCATTGGCTATTACGACCCTGCACATCCCCATCAACGCGGCCGCCTGGAGCAGCGATGTCTTGCCGTATGCTTCTATCGGCTTATTCCTCATCGCGGCCCGTATGCTTTCGCAGACCGGGGCCTCATCGGCGCTCCCGAATATTATGACCTTCGCCTTAAGCTCGTCCGCGAGGCGGTCCGC
>JAQUSA010000035.1 GCA_028715315.1 Candidatus Omnitrophota bacterium
GGATACAGGTGGAGCATCCGGTGACCGAGATGGTCACGGGCATTGACATTGTCAAGGAGCAGATACGTATCGCTGCAGGAGAGAGGCTCTCATTCGACCAGGACCACGTCAAGTTCAGCGGCCATGCGATAGAGTGCCGCATTAACGCTGAAGACGCGGACAATAATTTCATGCCATGCCCGGGCAAGGTATCGTTCTTCCATGCTCCCGGCGGGCCGGGGGTCAGGGTCGATTCCCACGTATATCAGGGTTATACCATCCCGCCCTACTACGACTCTATGATAGCGAAACTGATAACCTACGGCAAGAACCGCACCGAGGCGATCCAGATCATGCAGCGCGCCCTTTCGGAATTTACGATAGAACCCATAAAGACGACCATAGACCTGCATAAGAGGTTGACATCCGACCCGGCGTTCCTGCGCGGGGAAGTGACCACCGAGTTCATAGAGAAGATGATGGCGGAAAAGGAGGGCTCGCAATGAACGTATTGAACAAACTAACGATGCTGTTCTTCCTGGTAGTATTTTTGGCGATAGGCCTCTTCCTTATCGCGGTATCCGTAAGGTCCGTCGAGAGCGAGCCTGTGATGAACGCGCTTGACTCCATAAATTCGTCCATGACGCTGAGGGTCGGCGTCGGCGTGGTCGGTTTCCTGCTGATAATCGTCTCATGGGCCGCTTACCAGTTCACGGTCGGAAGGATACAGCGCCAGAAGAATATAGCATTCAACAATCCGGACGGCCAGGTATCGATATCTCTGTCAGCGATAGAGGAATTCATAAGGAAGATAGGTTCTTCCCTGCCTGAAGTAAAAGAGCTTAAGTCCGACTGCATTGCCACGAAGAAGGGGATAGATATCTCGACGAAGGTCATATTCTGGGCTGATGCGAACATACCGGAATCGACCGAAAAGATACAGGGTTTAGTGAAATCAAAGATACAGGAGATGCTGGGCATAGACGAACCGATTATCGTGAAGATACACGTGACAAAGATCGCGACCCGCGTAGAGCCTAAGCCCTCCGTAAAGAAGGATAAGGACAAGGAAGACGTGAGCCTGCCGTTCGGCAGGATCGACTAAACAACAACTGAGAAGGGGGAAATAATGAAGAGGCTGGGAATACTTACGGGCGGCGGCGACTGCCCGGGTTTGAATCCCGTCATAAGGGGAGTCGTCAGGAAGGCATTTCTTGAAGGATACGAGGTCATGGGGATAAGGAACGGATGGAAGGGCCTGGTCGAGGGCGATGTAGTCCCGCTTGACCTGCGTTCCGTATCCGGGATACTGCCGAAGGGCGGCACGATACTCAGCACATCGAGGACGAACCCGTATAAGAAAGAAGGCGCCGTCCAGATGGTCAAGGATAATTTCAAGAAGTTCGAGCTGGAGGCCCTTATCGCGGTCGGAGGTGAAGACACCCTCGGCGTCGCGCATAAGCTCGTGAAGGAGGGCATCAATGTGGTCGGCGTGCCGAAGACGATAGATAACGACCTGAGCGAGACGGATTATACGTTCGGCTTCGATACCGCCGTAAATATCGTGATGGAGTGCATAGACAGGCTCCACACGACCGCCGAGAGCCATAACAGGATAATGGTGGTAGAGGTGATGGGCCGCCATGCGGGTTGGATAGCGGTGCACGGAGGGATAGCGGGCGGCGCGGACGTCATATTGATACCGGAGATCCCGATAGACATCGAGGAAGTATGCGCGATAATCAAGAAGCGCCATGCGCAGGGCAAGAACTTCTCGATAGTCGTGGTTGCCGAGGGAGCCAAATTTAAAGAGGACGAAGAAGTGCTCCAGGCGGAAAAACTCGATGATTTCGGCCATGTCAGGCTAGGCGGGATCGGACAGATGCTCGGAGAGTTGATAGAAAAGAAGACTAAGTTCGAGACCAGGGTTACGGTGCTGGGACATATACAGCGCGGAGGTTCACCCACGGCGTTTGACAGGGTCCTTGGGACAAGGTTTGGCGTCAAGGCCGTAGAGCTGGTAATGCAGAAAAAATTCGGGTACATGGTCAGCTTGAAGGGCAACAAGATAGAAGCTGTGCCCATCGAAAAGGCCGTCGGAACGCTGAAGACGGTCGACAAGGACTTCTACAATATAGCGCAAGTATTCTTCGGTTAGAGGGTTAAATGATGAAGAAAAAGATAGAGGGGATAATACAGGAGAGCGTAGCCGTAAAGACAGCCCTGATCGGCCCTCAGGTGGACAACATAATGAGCGCCGCGGAGTCGATGATAAAGGCCCTTAAGTCCGGCGGTAAGGTGATAGTGTTCGGGAACGGCGGAAGCGCCGCCGACAGCCAGCATATCGCGGCCGAGATCGTCGGAAGGTTCATGAAGGAACGGAAAGGGCTTCCCGCTATCGCGCTGACCGTCAATACATCGGTGCTTACCGCTATCGCGAACGACTATTCCTACGAGGAAGTCTTCTCCCGCCAGCTGGATGCGATCGCCGGGAAGAACGACGTCGCTATCGGAATATCTACAAGCGGGAAGGCGTCAAATGTGATAAGGGCAGTCGGGTTGGCGAACGATAAGGGCCTCGATACGATAGCCCTTACCGGGGGCGACGGAGGCGGGCTCGCGAAAACGGCAAAGATCTCAATTGTAGTCCCTTCAAAATCCACCCCAAGGATCCAGGAATCTCACGTCACCATAGCGCATATCCTCTGCCAGCTGGTAGAGGAGGCGTTATTTTAATTTTGCCGGGCTGCCGCATATGACAGACAATGATAAGATAGTCCCGTTCTCCGGGTTGAAACCGCTGTGCGCGAGGCTCAGGGCAAGGAGTAAGCGCATAGTGTTTACGAACGGCTGTTTTGATATCCTGCATGCGGGGCACGTGAAATACCTCCGGAAAGCCAGGGATCTCGGGGACGTCCTGATACTCGGGCTGAACAGCGATTCCTCGGTAAAGAGGATCAAGGGCCCGTCCAGGCCCATTGTGAGTCAAGAGGACAGGGCGGCGGTAGTCTCGTCCCTCGGATGCGTCGATCATGTCGTAATATTCGGAGAGGACACGCCGGCCAGGCTGATAAGGGAGATAAGGCCCTCGGTTCTTGTAAAAGGCGCCGATTGGAAGGTTGCGGATATAGCGGGTGCGGATTTCGTGAAATCTTACGGGGGCAGGGTAGCCACCGTGACGCTTGTCAAGGGCAGGTCCACTTCAGATATCGTCCGCAAGATAAAAAAATCCAAATGAAAGAAAAGCTCTACAGGATCATCGACGCGAACCTCAACAGGTCGAGGGAAGGGTTAAGGGTCTGCGAGGAGATCGCCAGGTTCGTGTTGGATGACGCGGCGCTTACGAAGGAATTCAAGGCGATCCGCCACGGCGTGTCGGGCTGTATCAAGCTCTATCCCGCAAGGCTCAGGGGGATAGTTTCCGCCCGCGATTCCGAAGGTGATGTAGGCAGGTGCAGGCAGGCGATAGAAAGAAAGCGCACCGGATGGAAGGGTGTATCCGCGGCAAATACGGAGCGCGTGAAGGAGTCGCTGCGCGCGCTTGAAGAATTTTCCAAACTGATAGATAAGAAGATCTCCGACAGGTTTAAAAGGCTCAGGTTCAGGGCGTATGGCGCGGAGAAAAAGCTCATCTCGAGGTTTTGACGGTGCGGGATTTTAAGTTATACGTGATAATCGATAGTAAGGCCGCTAACGGGCGTGACCTCGCCGTCGTAGCGGCGGAGGCGGTCAAAGGCGGAGCGGATATCATACAGCTCCGCGAAAAAGATACGGCTGCGAGGGAGATAATCGGCCTTGGCCGGGCGATAAAAAAAGCCATTGCTGTTGTTTCGAAAGACGCGCTGTTCATCATCAACGACAGGCCCGACATAGCGTTTGCGTGCGGGGCTGACGGCGTGCATATAGGGCAGGATGACATACCGCCGGATGCCGCTCGCGCGGTCATGGGGAAGGACAGGATATTGGGCATCTCAACGCATTCGCTCGAGCAGGCTTTGGCGGCCCGGGAGGACGGCGCGGACTATATAGGGGTCGGCCCTGTTTTTTCTACGCCTACAAAACCTGGTTACAAGGCTGTGGGATTGGGTTTGGTCAGCGAGGTGCGGAAGGCGGTAGATACGCCCTTCGTAGCGATAGGGGGGATAAGCGCGGATAACATCGATCAGGTCATCGATGCGGGAGCGCGGAGGATAGCGGTAGTAAGGGCCGTTTGCGGCGCGAACGATGTAGCGTATGCCGCGAAGGTATTAAAGGAAAGACTGAATAATATATGACACAGTTGGAAGCAGCAAGGGCGGGAAAGGTAACACGTGAGATGCGCCGGGTCGCGAAGGCCGAAGGCATTGACCCGAAGATATTAGCCGGAAAGATCGCGGATGGAAAGGCCGTTATTCCCTGCAATATCCTGAACAGGAACAGGAATCGCAAATTATGCGGGATAGGCGAAGGCCTGCGGACGAAGGTCAACGCGAATATCGGGACCTCCGGCGATTCCTCGAAACTCTCCTCAGAGCTCAGGAAACTCAGGATATCCTTGGAGAGCGGAGCCGACGCCGTGATGGACCTTTCGACCGGCGGGGATCTCAAGAGGATACGCAAGGCGATACTCAAGGGTTCCTCGGTTCCGGTCGGCACCGTCCCGGTATATGAGGCAGTGGTCAGGTCGTCCCGCGCGAAGAGGCCTATATCGTCTATCTCCGGGGACGATATCTTCTCGGTACTTGAAGATCAGGCGGCCGAAGGAGTCGATTTCTTTACCGTGCACAGCGGCGTTACCCTTGAGGCAGTACGACGCCTGAAAGAAGAAGGGCGGATAACCGGCATAGTCAGCCGCGGCGGAGCCATTCTTGCGGAATGGATGGTCCGCAACGGCCGGGAAAACCCGTTCTATGAAGATTTTGACAGGATCCTGGACATAGCGCTCGAATACGACGTGACCCTGAGCCTCGGCGACGGCATGCGCCCCGGCTGCCTCGCGGACGCGACAGACAGGGCACAGGTCCAGGAGTTGGTAACTCTCGGTGAACTGGCGCAGCGGGCATCGGAACGCGGCGTACAGGTCATGATAGAAGGCCCTGGCCACGTCCCGTTGGACCAGATAAAATCCAATATTTTAATGGAGAAGAAGATCTGCCGCGGAGCGCCGTTCTATGTCCTCGGGCCGCTCGTTACGGATATCGCGCCCGGATATGACCATATCACGTCGGCTATCGGCGGAGCCGTCGCGGGAGCCGCCGGCGCGGATTTTTTATGCTACGTCACGCCGTCGGAGCACCTCGGGCTGCCGTCCGTTGACGACGTGAAAGCCGGAGTCATCGCGGCGCGCATAGCGGCCCATGCCGCCGACATAGCCAAGGGCGTAAAGGGCGCCATAGGCTGGGATATCGCGATGTCAAAGGCGCGCAGGAAGAGGGATTGGAACAGGCAGATCGGGCTTTCTATCGATCCCAAGACGGCAAGGGAATACAGGAAGCGCACCCATTCGGCTTTAAAGGACACCTGCACGATGTGCGGGCAATACTGCTCGATGAAAATATCGGAGGATTGCTTAAAATAATGTCACTTCTGGTCGTAGGCTCAATAGCTCTTGATTCTGTCAAGACCCCTTTCGGCAAGGCGGAAGAGGCCCTCGGAGGGTCTGCGGTATATTTTTCCTGCGCGGCGACGTTCTTCAATTCGGCAAGGCTGGTCGGCGTGGTCGGCGCCGATTTCCCGAAGAAGTATATAAAACTTCTCGATAAAAGGGGAGTCGATACGAGGGGCCTGAAGGTCGACGGAGGCAGGACTTTCAGGTGGAAGGGCGAATACGATTACGACCTGAATACGGCGCATACGATATACACCCATCTCAACGCCTTCGCGGATTTCAAACCGGAGATACCCGCGGAATACCGGGATTCGGAGAACGTCTTCCTCGCGAATATAGACCCGTCCCTGCAGCTCGATGTGCTGAAGCAGATAAGGGACCCGAGGCTCATCGCATGCGATACGATGAATTACTGGATAGAGAATAAACCGAAGCAGCTGAAGCACCTGCTGAAGCATGTTGATATATTCTTCGCGAACGACAAGGAAGCCAGGGAATTTTCCGGCGAACATAACCTGCTCAAGGCGGCAAGATATATATTCTCTTGCGGCCCGAAAATTGCTATAATAAAGAAAGGTGAGCATGGCGTTCTTTGTGTATCCAAAGGATTTATCTTCTCTTATCCCGCATATATCCTTGAAGACCCGTTCGATCCGACCGGAGCGGGAGATACGTTCGCGGGAGGTTTTATGGGCTATATGAGCAAGGCCCGGCGCGTGAATGAGGCGGAGTTGCGCAAGGCCTGCGCTTTCGGGACGATACTTGCGTCATATACGGTCGAGGATTTCAGCGTCAACAGGCTTTTGCGTTTGAGGAATAAGGATATCAAGGAAAGATTCGCAAAGTTTCGGAGACTTATGCATCTTTCCGGTTAGGGATAACGGGATCTTGCGGGTGTAGTTCAGTTGGTAGAACGTCAGCTTCCCAAGCTGAATATCGCGGGTTCGAGTCCCGTCACCCGCTCCATTTTATCAAAGATGCCATATAAAAAAACCGTATTCGCGTTTTTCCTTGCCGTAGTTGTCGCAGGTTGCGCAGGCGCACCCGTGACAAAGGCCCCGAAGGTGGAAGAATCCCCGCCAAAGGCAGCCGGAGGAGTTTACCATAAAGTCGCAAAAGGCGAGACGCTCTGGCGTATTGCTAAAAATTACGGCGTGGAGATCAGGAGCATAGTCGAAGCCAACCGCCTTTCCGATGCCGAGGAGATAAAGGCCGGGCAGGTTATAATAATACCCAAGAAACCCGCAGGACGGACAGAAGAGATTCCTGTGCTTTCCGCGGCTTCATTTCCGCACGAAGGTTTTATATGGCCGGTCAAGGGCAATGTCATCACGGCATACGGCGAAAAGAAGGGCACGGTCCCCAATAAAGGAATAGATATCAACGCTAAGGAGGGTGCTGTCGTTGAGGCGTCGCGCAGCGGCAGGGTCATCTTCTGCGAGGAAAAGGTAAGGGGTTTCGGCAAGACCGTCATAATTGACCACGGCGACGGCATGCAGACCGTATATTCCCATAATTCCGAGATCCTCGTAAAGACCGGCCAGGATGTGAGGCGGTCGGAGGCGATAGCCAAGGTCGGTTCGGGGGGCAGGGGCAATTCCGCATACCTGCATTTCGAGATCAGGAATAAGCATAAACCGCAGAACCCTTTGCACTATTTACAATAAAGTTTAGGATACAAGATAATGCTGCTTGATCCCGCGATAGGAAATAATTTTTACGGCAGGAGCGACATACTGGCCCTGCTCCGGAAAAGGGCGGACGGCCTCCGTTCGGGATACCGCCAGAACGTCGCGGTCATAGGGCCGGCATATTGCGGCAAGACCTCCCTGATCTACCGTTTTACCTCCTTCCTGAACTCAAAGGACCTGGTCCCGGTATATATCGAAGTGAAAGATAAGGGACTGCCTTCATTTGCGGAAAAATTCGCGTCCACGCTGCTTTACAGGTATCTCGACCGGACTGACAAGGTCTCAAGGACGGCAAAGGCAGTCAATGCGGTCGAGCTTCTCGCAAAGTCGGGAAAGGGCGTAAAGGCATTCAGGGCAGCCCTGGAGCTTCCCGCGATAGCTTTCGCGGAGACGGGCCTGAAGCCGGTGGTCATGATCGACGAGTTCGATAAGCTGGACGGTTTGGGCATACAGGATATCTTTGCCGAGCTCGGTAAATACATAATGGTCCAGAAGGACACTATGTATATCGTCACCTCGTCGCGTATAAAGCAGGCGAGGGAGATACTGTCGGAAAAGCTATCGCTGCTATTCGGTAATTTTGAGGTATGCGAGCTCGGGACGTTCGATATAAATGAGGCGTGCGGGTTCATAGATTCCAGGCTATCGAGCAGGAAACTGCCTCCGGAATTGCGGGAGTTCGTGGCATCCTTCACCGACGGGCACCCGTTCTACATGGATTCGGTGCTGTTGAGCATGGAGAAGCGCGCGGGTAACCTCGCGGCAAGCTGCCATAAGGACGAACTGGTAAATACGTTCACCGAGACGCTGTTCGACTCGAAGGGAATATTGAACCAGCATTTTTCCGTAGTTATAACGGAATTCGAGGACCTTGACAGGCGCATGACATCCGTGCTGCTCGCCCTTTCGAGCGGCGCGAAAAAACT
>JAQUSA010000036.1:0-6369 GCA_028715315.1 Candidatus Omnitrophota bacterium
GGATAGCGCTCCTTGACGGAGGGATCGGCGCACTGGCCGTTGCGAGCGGCCAGGCGGCCATCACGATCGCGCTGCTTAACATCGCGAAGGCGGGAGACGAGATAGTATCCGCGGATAACCTGTACGGCGGTACATATAACCTGCTGCATTACACGTTCGAGCGCTTCGGGATCAGGACAAAATTCGTGAGATCCAACGACCTTAAGGCGTTCGATAAGGCGATAACGCCGAGGACGAAAGCGCTGTATGCCGAATCGATCGGCAACCCGAAACTTGATGTGGCCGACCTCGAAGGCCTCGCGAAGATCGCGCATAAGCACGGTATACCGCTGGTCCTGGACAATACCTCCGCTCCGTACCTGCTAAGGCCGATAGATTTCGGCGTTGATATCGTAGTCTACTCCGCAACGAAATTCATAGGCGGGCACGGGACTTCGCTCGGCGGGCTCATAGTGGATTCAGGGAAATTCGACTGGACAAGGGGAGGGAAGTTCCCGCTTATTTCCGGGCCGGATGCCAGCTATCATGGCTTGGATTTCGTGAAGGCCCTGAAGGCGGCCGGCAATATAGCGTATATCACCAAGGCGAGGGTCTCGTTACTGCGTGACCTCGGGTCGGCCATATCGCCATTCAATTCCTTCCTGCTCCTGCAGGGTTTTGAAACACTCCACCTGAGGATGCCGAAACATTGCGAGAACGCCCTTGCCGTGGCAAAGCACCTTAAGGGGCATCCGAGGGTCTCGTGGGTGAATTATCCCGGCCTTACCTCGAGCCCCGATTACGAGAGGGCAAGGAAATATCTCAAGAAGGGGGCAGGGGCTATAATAGGGTTCGGGATCAAGGGAGGCCTTAAGTCAGGGAAGAAGTTCGTGGAATCCCTAAAGCTTATATCGCACCTGGCAAATATAGGCGACGCGAAGAGCCTCGCGATACACCCGGCCACGACTACGCACCAGCAGTTGAGCGAGAAAGAGCGTTTGGCGACCGGCGTTACGCCTGATTTTATCCGCCTTTCGATAGGGCTCGAGCACATAGACGACATAATCGCCGATATAGACCAGGCGCTTATCAAGGCAAAGCCTTAAAGCGGCCCGCCGAGGAGAATTAATGACTACACATGGAAACGCAGGGACAATAAAGGTCCAGTATTATACTTTTGCGGAGCCTCCGAAGGAGCTTAAGCTGGAGTCCGGGCAGTCGCTTGGGCCGATAACGCTGGCCTATGAGACCTACGGCGAGCTGAATAATGAGAAGAATAACGCGATACTCATCGGGCATGCCCTATCGGGCGATGCCCATGCCGCCGGCCTCCGCGAGGGCGCCGGCGTAAAAGAGCTCGGATGGTGGGACTCCATGATAGGGCCGGGCAAGGCTTTTGATACAACGAAGTATTTTGTCATATGCTCGAACGTCATCGGCGGATGCAAGGGGAGCACCGGGCCGTCTTCCATAAACCCGAAGACCGGGCGCCCGTATGCGATCGATTTTCCGCTGATAACGATATCCGACATGGTGAACGCGCAGAGGCACCTCATAGACCATCTCGGGATCGATAAGCTCCTATGTGTCGTCGGAGGTTCGATGGGCGGGATGCAGGCCCTGCAGTGGGTCGCCTCATACCCCGAAAGGGTCCGCTCGGCCATACCGATAGCGACGGCGCTTAAGCATTCGCCTCAGCAGATCGCATTCGATGAGGTCGGCAGGCAGGCGGTCATGGCCGACCCGGAATGGCGCGAAGGCAATTATTACGGCCTGGGACAGCCCGAGAAGGGGCTGGCCGTCGCGAGGATGATCGGCCATATAACTTATATGAGCGACCAGTCGATGGAGGAGAAGTTCTCGAGGAGGTTGAAGGAGAAGAATTACAGTTTCCGTTTCAAGACCGACTTCGAGGTCGAGGGCTACCTGAGGTACAAGGGGGACGGCTTCGTCAGGCGTTTTGACGCGAACTCCTACCTGTATATCACGAAGGCGCTGGACTATTTCGACCTGTCCGGGGGCATAACCAGGCATCCGGGCCGTCCGATAGATACTAAATTCCTCGTCATCGCGTTCAAGTCGGATTGGCTCTACCCGTCCTATCAGGCGCAGGAGATAGTCAAGCAGCTTAAGATCAGGCATGCCGACGCTTCTTATTGCGAGATAAAGTCGACCTACGGCCACGACGCCTTCCTTCTGGAGGCGGAGGAGCAGACGCATTTGATAAGCCACTTCTTGAAGAAGGTCTATAAGGATAAGGAAGGACGTTGATAATGACTACAGAAGCGATAAGGCCTGATCACCAGGTCATATACGGTATAGTCGAGCCGGGGTCAAGGGTTCTTGACCTCGGCTGCGGCGAAGGGGACCTGTTGTCCCTTCTTACGAGCGGTAAGGGGGTCAAGGCGCAGGGCGTCGAGCTTAGCGAACCCGCGATCTACAAATGCGTGGAGAAGGGGCTCAGCGTCTTCCACGGCGATATCGACAGCGGCCTGAAGGATTATCCGGATAAGTCATTTGACTACGTCATACTTAACCAGAGCATGCAGGAAGTCAAGAAGGTGGATTTTGTCATAGATGAAGCTTTGCGCGTCGGAGGCCGGGTGATCGTAGGTTTTCCGAACTTCGCCTATTGGCGTGCGAGGCTGCGCCTGTTCTTTAAAGGCAAGACGCCCGTTACGTATTCTTTGCCCTACAGGTGGTATAATACCCCCAACCTGCATTTCCTGAGCATCAGTGATTTTAAGGAGTTTTGCGCGGATAAGGGGATCACGATAGAGTCGGAACATTTCCTGGGAAGAAACAGGGGCCAGCAATTCCTGCCTAACCTCTTTGCTTTGAACGCGGTATTCTTGATCACGGCGGGCAATAACAGAAAGGAAAGGTGAGCGGATGAAGAAGATATTGATTGTGGTCGCCGCTGTAGTCATCGCGCTGTTCCTTGCGAAAGATTTTGTTGCCGGCACAATATTTACGTCGGGCGTAAGGGCTTTTACCGATTTGCCCGCAAGCGTAAAGAGCATGAAGGTCGGGGTGTTCAAGAGCGTCGTCGATATAAACGGGTTCAAGGTCTACAACCCGAAGAGCGCGTTCAAGGACAGGGTCATGCTTGACATGCCGGCCCTTTTTATCGATTACGACCTCGGCTCGATGCTTACCGGCACAAAACACATCAGGAAGATGAAACTTGAGCTCAATGAATTTTATGTCGTAAAGAACGCGGGAGGGGAACTGAACCTCGATTCCCTCAAAGGGATACAGTCGAAAGCTTCCGGATCGCAGGGAGCCAAGCAGGACATGAAGTTCAAGATAGATGTTCTTGAGCTCAAAATAGGGAAGGTGATCTACAAGGATTACACCAAGGGCGCCGAGCCGTTCGTAAAGGAATTCAATATCGGTTTGGATGAGCGCTATGAGAATATAGACAATCCGTATGCTTTTGCGTCCCTGGTCGTATTTAAGGCGTTGGCGAATACGGGTATAGCGTCTTTGACTAATTTTGACATTGGCTCCCTGAAAGATACCGCTTCAGGCGCGTTGTCTACCGCAACAGACGCTGTTAATAAAGCGACAGAGGGCATCAGGGGCCTGTTCGATAAAAAATAGCATTTGACCACTAGTTTATAAAGATATATAATACATCCAGGGTTAGTATTACGCAATCCTGAGGGCATTGGGGGGCTTTGTCGGGATTGAGAATGGAAAAGAGATGCCCAATAGGATAGTTATATTTTGTATTATGGTCCTGCAGGTTTGTATCATCCGTCCTGTTTTCGCCCAGGATGCGTATGGCAGCGACGACACGTTATTATGGGACGGCCTTGAATCAAAGCAACACTGGAGCATCAATATAAAAGGTGAAGTAGGGGTCGGCCCGGAATTCAAGACGGAAGGCCAAAACTGCCTCTCTATCAGCTCTTCAAACGGTATACCCGCCAACGGATTAACGATAAAAAAATCAAATACGGACCTCGACGTAACTTTTGCCAAGAATATCATCCTGGATATCTATAACAGCGGGCCGCCATGCGACCTCGCGGTGGCTTTCAAGACGGACGGTATCCGCGAGAGCGTGCCCAAGAGGATTGAGAGCGGGCTCAACAGGAACGTGACCTTCGAAATATCCACGAAGGATTTCAAGGTGCCGTTCGGAGACGCGAATATCGCCACGGATGTCATGTTCATAGTGTATCCGAAAGACAGCAGGGTCGGCCAGATATACCTGGATAATATCAGGATCAAGAAATACGGCGGTCTGCAGTCGGAGCCGCCCAGCATATCACCCGGCTACATCGCCGAACCCGAAGTCGAGCCTTTCACGCCCGCGGAGACCTACACAGATACGGGAGGAGCTTATTCCATACTGGGGGGCTCTTCGGGCGGAAATAACGTCGTCCCCGAACATAAGACCATCGCAATATTCGGCGCAGGCCTCGCCGGCCTCGCGTTCTTCCGCAGAAATCACTTTAAAAAATAAGCGTAATGCAATAGAATATACCCCATGGAAGATAAAGATTACCTGGAGTACCAGAAAAAGAAGAATTCGGAATATGAGTCGCTCTGCAAGCGATGCGGCGCGTGCTGCGGCATAAAGGAAGGCGACCCGTGCGAAGAGCTTGTCGCCGAGCCGGACGGCGTGCATTACCGCTGCCGTATTTATGAGACGCGCCTCGGCCCCAGGAAGACCGTGAGCGGAAAAGAGTTCACCTGCGTCGAGTTACGCGTCATATTGAATAAGTCATGGGCAGGGCACCCCGAATGCGCGTATGTGAAGGCACTGAACGGCGAACCGGGAGAATGATATGGACGCGCTGGAAGTATTTAAGAACCGGATAAGCGTAAGGGAGTACAGCGACAGGCGGATCGAGAAACAGGTTTTGGAGGAGATCGCCGGCGCCGGGCACCTGGCCGCCACCGCGAGGAACGAGCAGCCGTGGGAGTTTGTCATTGTCACGGACAGGGAGAAGATAAAAGAGCTCGCCGGCATAACCGACCACGGGAAATTCATGTCGGGAGCCGCGGCTTCGATAGTCGTATTCTGCAAAGACACCAAATATTACCTCGAGGACGGCAGCGCCGCGACCGAGAATATACTGCTTGCCGCCGCAGCGCTGGGCGTCGCGTCCTGCTGGATAGCCGGGGACAAAAAAGAATACGGCGCCAAAATAGCGAAAGCTATCGGAGCGCCGGAAGGCATGAAACTTATAAGCATAATATCGCTCGGATATGCTAAAATAACGCCTGCGCCCTGCCAGAAGAGGCCGCTTGAAGATATGCTCCACTGGGAGAAGTACTAGCCTGATGCCCAATGTTTCTAAAAAAGAGAGGTGAGTATGGTGAATTGGAAAAAGGTAGAGCCGTCCGACGCGCAGCAGGAGGCTATCCAGAATATTTTTGCGTTTTTTGCCAAAGTCATAGTACCCCTGTGCCTCCTGTTGGTCATATTCAAGGCATGTTTTGTGTACATCAGGCCGAACGAGTTCGGCATAAAGCAGGTCAACGTCGGCCTTAAGACCGGCGTGCAGGAGAGGGTATATACAACGGGCCTGCATTTTATCATGCCGCTCGGTTTCGAGGTAATGCACAGGTTCCCGCGTGATACCCAGGTCTTCGAGCTGACAAATTACAGGGAAACCGCATCGCAGGCGGCCCGCGTCGAGAAGGTCGCCCACATACAGACATCCGACGGTTTTTTCGCGGACGTCGACGTGAGCATCCTCTACCATATAGTAGACCCGTATAAGGTCATAACCATGATCGGGCCCGGAAAGCTGTATGAGGACAACGGTATCATCCCCAAGGTCGAGCCTAAGCTCAAAGAGGCGCTCGGAGAGATGACCACCGAGGAATTTTATAACAGCCCCCTGCGCGTGGAAAAAGCCAATAAAGCGAAGGACCTGCTTGACATAGAGCTCCGCCCAAAGGGGATATCGGTTGACCATGTGCTGATCCGTTATTTCTATTTCAGCGAACAGATACAGAAGAATATAGAGGAGAAAAAGCTTAAGGACCAGCTGGTATTCACCAACCAGTCCAAAGCCAAGGCCTCGACGGAAGAGGCGATGGTCTATAAGGTAAGGCAGGAAGGCGAGGCGAACATAAAGGTAAGGCTTGAAGAAGGCAAAGCCTACGTGATGAAAAAGAACGCGGACAGGGACCTTTACGTGCGAACCAAGAAAGCGGAGGGAGACCTGCTCGTGAAACTTGCGGAGGCCCAAAAGACGGAACTTATAAACGAGGCCTACCAGAAGAAGGGTTCCGACAGGCTGGTCGGGCTTAAAATGGCTGATGTGTTCAAGGGGATAGATATCATAGTTCTCCCCTCGAGCGGGAAGGGCGGGATGAACCCGCTTGACCTTGAAAACTCCCTGAAAGTATTCGGCGTCGATT
>JAQUSA010000036.1:6469-8154 GCA_028715315.1 Candidatus Omnitrophota bacterium
AGGCTGGTCGGGCTTAAAATGGCTGATGTGTTCAAGGGGATAGATATCATAGTTCTCCCCTCGAGCGGGAAGGGCGGGATGAACCCGCTTGACCTTGAAAACTCCCTGAAAGTATTCGGCGTCGATTCCGCGACATCGGGAAAGGACTAATAACATGATAAACGAAAAATTTGCCGCGAAGGGCGGTTTAACGATAGTGATTATGATCGTCCTTGTCACCGCCTTATTTTTTCCCCACTCGACAAGGTCTACCGAGGTGGGTGTCAGGGTAATAAAGTGGTCGCCGTTTGCCAAAAGCGGCGTCATAAAACAAACATATCCGCCGGGCGCGACTTATTTCTTCCCTGCCGTAATAAACGACTGGTATACGTTTGATACGAAATTGCAGAATATGGAGATGACATCCGTCGTTACTGCCGGGGCAAGGCATTCCAAGGATGACCTGTTGTTCAAGACGATCGACGGAAACGATATAAGCCTTGACGTCATAATCGCTTACAGGATAGATCCCGCGATGGCCCCCGATATACTTGAAAAGGTGGCCAAGAATAACAGGGAACTGGAGGAGAAGCTCGTGCGGCCCGTAACAAGGAACGTGACGCGCGACCTTTTCGGGGAACTTAAGACCGAAGGCTTCTATGTTTCCAATAAAAGGATGGAGAAGGCCGAGCTTGTCAAGGAAACGCTGAACAGGGTGTTGAATCCTTACGGAGTGATAGTCGAAAGCGTTTTGCCGAAAGACTACCGTTTCAAGGACGCCTACCAGAGGGCGATAGAGGACAAGAAGGTCGCCGACCAGATGGCTGAGCGTTTCAAGTCCGAGGCGAAAGCGACCGTAGAGGAATACCTGCAGAAATTACAGCAGGCCCAGGGTGAAGTCAACAAGATGGTGGCGGATGTCGACGGCGAATTCGCCAAGGCGAAGATTTCCGTGGACGCCTACTATGAACAGCAGGACAGGATATCCAAAGCCATCAAGGCCGAAGGCGAGGCGGAGGCCAAAGGCATAGAAAAGATGGTCGAGGCGTTGAACAGCGCGGGCGGCAAGACTATGGTAAAGCTTAAAATGGCCGAGGCCTTGGCCGGCAAGAGGATATATCTGTTGCCCTCCGCGGACGCGAACGGGATAGACCTGAGGACCACCGACGTGAACAGCCTCCTGAACCTGCAGGGGATCAGGAAACTATCGGAGTAAGCCATGAAAAATGTAAAAGTATACAGCACGCCGACCTGCCCGTATTGCGTAAGGGCGAAGCAGTTCCTTAAGGAGAACAGCGTAGTGTTTGAGGACATAAACGTGGCGGCCGATCACGCTAAGGGCGAAGAGATGGTAAAGATCTCCGGCCAGATGGGCGTGCCTGTCATCGATATCGAAGGCAAGATAATAGTCGGGTTCGATAAGGAAGGGATCAAAAAAGAACTGGGTATATGAAATATATCCTCTCTATAGACCAGGGGACTACGGGAAGCCGGGCATATCTTTTTGATAAGCCCGGCCGTATTGTTTCCAGCGCCTATAGGGAGTTCAGGCAGATATACCCGCGCGCGGGATGGGTCGAGCATGACCCCGAAGAGATATGGCGCTCGGTGGAATATGTTGTCAAACAGGCGCTCTCCCTTAAGAAGATCAAGCCAGCCGACATCGCAGCGATAGGCATCACGAACCAGCGCGAGACGACCATCCT
>JAQUSA010000037.1 GCA_028715315.1 Candidatus Omnitrophota bacterium
CCGAGACGCTGTTCGACTCGAAGGGAATATTGAACCAGCATTTTTCCGTAGTTATAACGGAATTCGAGGACCTTGACAGGCGCATGACATCCGTGCTGCTCGCCCTTTCGAGCGGCGCGAAAAAACTTGTGGATATTGCCGCGGTATCCCGCATAAAGAAGCCCGAAGCGGCCGCGCTCCTCGAAAAGCTGATAGACCCGGGAATGGTCTCAAAACACGGGACCTGCTACCTTATCCGCGATAAGGTGTTCGAGTTCTGGCTCAAGAACGTATATCACAGCAAGGAGTTCCTGTTTGACAGCGGCTATGAGCCTAAGATAACCAGGTTCAGGGATTCCATGTCCTGTTTCATAGATTCTTATGTTTTAGAGAATAGCAGGGACAGGGTCAGGATAACCGGCGAATTGTTCATGTCCTTCAAGGGCGAACTGATAGAGCTGTCGGGCAAGAGCCTTAAGATCCCGCATTTCAAGACCTGCGAAATCGAGAATTCCAGATCAGAAGGAGTTTCATACATAAACCTGTCAGGCGGGGACTCGGCCTGGGCGGTCCTGTTCAGTTCGAGGCCGTTGAAAGACAGCCATATCATCGATTACATAAGTTACTGCAGAAAGCATAAGGGCATCCTGAAGCGCAAGATAATCGTCACGGCCGCGGAGATCGGGGCCAACGCGAAGTTATTGGCAAAGGACGCAAAGTGTCTCATATGGGGGCCGGGCGAGCTTAATACGCTGATGGATATTGCGGGCAGGCACAGGATAGTGCTCCCGGTCGAAGAGCAGGCGGCGGCCGGCAGGTGGGAAGAGCTGATGGGCTCGGAGACGGCATGATGAGGATACTTGTTCTCTCGGACACTCATATACCCAGGATGGCAAAGGATATGCCGAAGGCGGTATACGAGGAGGCTAAAAAATGCGACCTTATCCTGCATGCGGGCGACCTGACCGAGAATAAGCTGCTCGAGAGGCTGAAGAATATAAAGAAGACCATAGCGGTCTGCGGGAACATGGATTCGCCGGACCTTTCCGCGTCGCTTAAGAAAAAGGAAGTGGTCGAACTGAAAGGCCATAAGATAGGGCTTACGCACGGCTGGGGCGCTCCCGACGGCATGATCGAAAGGGTCTATGATGAATTCAAGGGGGACGGGGTAGAATGCATAGTCTTCGGCCATTCGCATCATGCGCTGAACGAGAGTTTCAGGGACGTCTTATTACTTAATCCGGGCAGCCCCACGGATAAGGTGTTCGCGAAGTTCAATTCCTACGGGATCATTGAGATATCGAAGAAGATAAAGGCGGAGATAGTCAAGCTATAAGAGGAGGGTATCTATGGACAGGCTGTGGGCGCCCTGGCGGACAAAATATATTACGAACGTCAACTCGATGAAGGGGTGCATTTTTTGTTCGAAGCCCGGGTCCGGCAGCGACAGGAAAGCGCGCATCATCGAAAGGAGCAAGCACTCCTTTTCGATCCTTAACATATATCCCTACAATAACGGCCACCTGATGATCGTCCCTTTCAGGCACGTCAACAGCCTCACGAAGCTCACGGACGCGGAGCTGCTGGACATGCTCCGCCTGCTAAACAAGACCCAGCGGATGCTCGAAAAGGCGCTGAAGCCGGACGGGTTCAATATAGGCGTAAATATCGGAAGGTCAGCCGGCGCCGGGGTCAGGGGCCACGTCCATATGCATATCGTTCCGAGATGGAACGGCGACGTCAATTTCATGCCGATCTTCGCTTCGTCGAAGGTCATATCCCAATCGCTCGATTCCCTTTATGCGATATTGAAGAAATGCTCACGCGAAAAGATTTAGAGGAGATTGAGTCCGGGACATTCGCGCCCTACGCGATGAAGTCGCGCGATTCCAGGGGCAGGATGCACAAGGAAGAGGAACATCCCTACAGGACCTGTTACCAGAGGGACCGGGACAGGGTCATACATTCCACCGCGTTCAGGCGCCTAGAGTACAAGACCCAGGTATTCGTCAACCACGAAGGCGATTATTACAGGACAAGGCTCACGCATACGCTCGAGGTCTCGCAGATAGCCGTTTCGATAGCGAAGACCCTCGGCCTTAACATCGACCTTACGGAAGCGGTGGCCCTCGCCCATGATATAGGGCATCCGCCTTTCGGCCATACAGGGGAACAGGAACTCCACGAGCTGATGAAAGACCACGGCGGGTTCGACCATAACATCCAGGGCCTAAGGGTGGTCGATATGCTGGAAGAGAGGTATCCGGCTTTCAGCGGGCTGAACCTGACCTGGGAGGTGAGGGAAGGGATCAATAAACATTCGACCCCGTACGACAAGTCCAACAGCCGCGCGCAGCTCGATCCGGGGAAATCGCCCGTTCTGGAAGCCCAGATAGTGGACCTTTCCGACGAGATAGCTTATGATAACCACGACCTTGATGACGGCATGGCCTCGGGCCTCATCAGCGAGTCCGACCTCAATTCGATCCCCTTATGGAAAGACGCCAATGACGCCCTGCTGAAGGCCAACCCGGGGATCAAGGACCAGATAAGAAGGTACCAGGTCATACGCTCCCTGATCAACAGGGAAGTCACCGACCTTATTGTCGAATCGGAGAAGAAGATTGCGGAGCTCGGGATAAAGTCCCCGGAAGATGCCAGGTTATTCAAAGGCAGGATCATAACATTTTCCGGAAGGATGCTCGAGGAGAGGAAGCCGCTGAAGAAGTTCCTTTATGATAACCTGTATATGAGCCATAAAGTTGTAAGGATGGCGGACAAATCCCGCAAATTTGTGAGGGAACTCTTCGGCCGGTATCTATCGAACACGGAGCTGCTTCCCGCCACCAGCAGGCAGCGCCTCGAGAAGGAGGGCCCGCACAGGGCCGTCTGCGATTATATCGCCGGGATGACCGACAGGTACGCCCTGGACGAATACGTAAAGCTGTTCAACCCATACGAGAGGGAACAATGAGGAACCGCATCTTTTACACCTTTCTGGTAATAGCGGCCCTATTCGTTGTCGTATATTCTCCGCTGACTTCGTACCTGCTGAAGGATTTCATAACGTATAAGCTGGAAAAAGCGCTTGATATGGATATCGTGTTCGGGAAGGTCAACGCGAAACCTCCTGCGCAATTGCGGGTCACCGACATAAAAGCGACGGACAAGACGGGGCTTGCGCTTACCTCCGAGAGGGCTTACCTGAGGCTTGATCCCGGAAAGCTCCTGCGGGCGCAGTTCGTATTGCATTGCGATTTCCAGAACATATCCATCAAATCGGGTCTCGGGGAGTCGCTGAACAAGGTATTGGGGCCGTTCGGCATCCCGCCGCAGGCATCATTCAAGTTCGACCAGATTAAGGGCACGATAACCGCGAAGGGCGGCGAGCTCTTCGTAACGGAGCTTAACGGGACCGGACAGGATTTCAGGTTTTCCGGGAATTTCGCGAAAATGAAGGAAAAGAAGGTCGATTACGACCTGGAGTTCTACATCAATAAGAAAGTACTCGGCGAGAGCGGCGGGGCGCAAAATGGCCTGCTGACGGATGACGACGGCGACGGATGGTATACGATAAAGCTGTCGTTGAAGGGGGACCCGCGAAAACCCTCGAGCGTATATTTCTCTACCGGCGGCATAAAACTCAAGATAAAACCTGACACGGAAAACGCCAAAAAGTGATTGCATTCGCGCGGTTATTATGATAAAATTAGTAACCTTCGGAGTAGATAATGCCGCCAGTTAATACCCAAAAGCAGCAGCAAGAGCTTTTTGACGAGTTTATAGTCGTCAAAAAGGCAAGAGGAAGATTTTTCGGCGCGTTGAACAAATTCAATAAGCCGTTGTTTCCTCAGCACAGGCTGAACCTTTCAGTCCCGTATGAGGTGCTTGCGGTAGTCCTTATGGGGCTGCTCGTGCTCGGGGCTATAGTGTTCGCGCTGGGCGTAGAGAGGGGCAGGGGTTTGGCCGGCACGGACGTGAGCGCGGCAACCGCTGAGGCTCCCGCGGCGCCGGAACCCGTAGTTGCGGCACCCGTTGAACCGGTCACCGTACAGGCCGTGGAAGCCCCTAAACCTGTTGCGGCGCCTGTGGTAAAGGCGGCGGCTAGCTCGTATACCATACAGGTCGCTTCATATAAGGCCCGTGATATGGCGGATAAAGAGTTGTCGCGCCTGAAAGGCCAGGGATATAAAGCAGAGGTGGTAAAGAAGGGCAGCTATTATATATTGTGCGTCGGTTCGTTCGAAAGCAAGGACGCGGCAAAACAGACGTTTGCCGCCATGCAGAAAAAGTATAAGGGCTGTATAATTAGAAAACGTTAATAACCAAGGAGAGTATCAGATGTCGATCCATCCGAGTCTGCGCCCTTCGAAGGGAAGGGGCCACAGGTCAGTATTTAAGCGCTTCGAGCGCATAAAGATGCTTGCCGACAAGGACAAGTGGAAGGAAGATGACTCAGTATTCGGCCTTCCCAAGGTCAAGTCGCTGAAGATCAAGGTCAAGAAAGAGAAGTCCGAAGCCAAGGTAGCCGCGGAAGGCGCAGCCGCCCCGGGCGCGGCAGCACCGGCAGCGGGAGCGGCGCCGGCAGGATCGAAGGCCGCGGCAGGAGCAAAGGCGGCAGCAGCGCCCGCAAAGAAGGAACAAGCGAAAGCGAAGTAAGCATGAGAACCGCGATTTATGCCAGGCAGTTCGTTATCATAGCGATATGCCTGGCTTTTTCCTTTGTTATGCCCGCTGCTCATCCGGACGTGGTTTCGGCGGACAGGGTGAATGTGCGGGCCTCGGACAGCACTTCGTCCGAGATCCTATGCCAGCTTTCCAAAGGCGAGAACGTTGTCATATCGGACACTAAGGGGAAGTGGTATAGGATAGAGCTTCCCGCGAGAGCTCTCGTATATATCAGCAAAGCAAATGTATCCGGGAAGGACGGGTCCGGTGTCGTATCTGAAGACAGGGTGCTGGTAAGGACGGCTGCGACGAAGTCCTCCTCCGTGGTCGGCCGCCTGGACAAGGGCGCCTCCGTAAAAATACTAAAGGAATATCTCGACTGGTACGAGATAGAAGCCCCTAAGGGCTCATACGGGTGGGTCTACGCGGAGTATGTCAAAAAGGACGGAGAGGCCTGGATAAAAAAAGATATATCTTTGCAGGGAAGGCTTGCCGGGCTTGACGGTACATACAGGGGCGAGCTCAAGAAGCCGATGCGCGAGATAGAGCTTGGATGGATACTCGATGAGTACAGTAAGTTCGCGGCCGAAAACAAGGATTCTCCCGAGGGGCAGCAGGCGTCGCTCAGGGCCGAGGAGATCAAGCTGAAGATCGCCGAGATAGAGCACCTGAAAGCGAAAGAGGATTATGACGCCAAGATCAAGAATATATCTTCGCCGAGGCCGGGAGAAGCGCCGATGGCGAGCGGCGTACTGTCGAACGTCGGAAGGATCTCAGGGCGCCTGAGCAAATACAAACTGGTCAAGGACGGTAAACAGCTCGGATACGTTTCGTGCGCGAAAGAGGATCTCGGCAGGTATGCGGGACTTCCGGTGAATATCTGGGGAGCGAAGAAAGAGGTCAAGGGCACAGTGCTTTACGAGGTTGACGCAATACAGGTGATCGAGTGACTATGGAATACGTAAAGTTCGAAGATTTTAAGAAACTGCAGCTTAAGATAGCGAAAGTCCTGAAGGTAGAGGACCACCCGAACGCCGATAAGCTTTACGTGCTGACCGTCTCGACAGGCGAGGCGGAGAAGGTCATAATCGCCGGCATCAAGCAGCACTACAAGCCGGAGGAACTCACCGGAAAATCCGTGGTAATAATAGATAATCTCGAGCCTGCCGTAATACGCGGCGTTGCCTCGAACGGCATGCTGCTCGCGACGAAGGACGGCGAGAAGCTGGCGATACTCACACCCGAAAGAGAAGTCAAGATAGGCAGTCCCGTATCATGATAAGCGGTAACATAGTCAGCCTCATAATCTCTATCCCGATATTCATCTTCGCAATGGTCATCCACGAGGTAGCCCACGGCTGGGTAGCGTATAAGTTGGGGGATCCCACGGCCAAATATTCCGGCCGGCTCACGCTTAACCCCATATCGCATATCGACCCGCTCGGAACGATACTGCTCCCGATATTGCTCATAATGATGAATTCGCCGGTCGTGTTCGGATGGGCGAAACCGGTGCCGATAAATTTCCTCGGTTTGCGGAACCCGAAAAGGGATATTATGACGGTCGGCCTGGCCGGGCCGATGGCGAACATCATATTCGCTTTCATCCTCGCGGCGGTATTCCGGCTGTTCCCGGTACTGCACGCACCGGTCATCAGCGATATCTTCTTCGGTTCGATACTTGTGAACCTGGTCCTCGCGGCCTTTAACCTTATTCCCATACCGCCCCTCGACGGTTCAAGGATATTGTTCGGGCTTCTGCCGCGGGATTTGGCCGCAAAATATATGAGCATAGAACGCTACGGGTTCATCATTCTCTATATACTGATATGGATGGGTTTCCTGGATAATTTCGTCAACCCGCTGGTTGTGATATTGGCCAGGATAATAGGTATTTAAATCCAGTACGGAAGGAGGTGAACATAAAAAATGGCTGAAGAGTTGACCGGTACGGTAAAGTGGTTCTCGAACCAGAAGGGCTACGGCTTCATCACGCCTGACAACGGGGGCAAGGATGTTTTTGTCCATCACACCGCTATAACAGGAGAGGGGTACAAGACCCTTTCGGAAGGACAGAAAGTAACGTTCCAGATAGCGCAAACGGATAAGGGCGACCAGGCTTCGAACGTAGTGAAACTTTAACCTCAGGGTGAATCATGGATCCCATTAAGGTCCGCTTAGGCGACCGCAGCTACAAGATCCTTGTCGGGAAGTTATTGTCTCCGGCATTTTCCGCAGAGATGTCCCGGTTAGACCTGGGGTCGGACGCCGTTATAGTCACCAACCCGAAGGTCAAGGCGCTTTTCGGCAGGCAGGTAAAGCGCATGCTTGAAAAGGCCGGCTTCAGAACGCGGTTTTCCGTTGTACCCGATTCCGAAAAAGCCAAATCATTGGGCGAAGCCATGAAGTTGTTGGCCGCGATCTCTGATGCGGACGGCAAGGGCAAGAGGCTGTTCGTGGCAGCCCTTGGCGGAGGGGTCGTAGGCGATCTCGCGGGATTCGCCGCGTCGGCATATAAGAGGGGGATCCCGTACATCCAGATACCTACCACGCTTCTTGCGCAGGTCGATTCCTCGATCGGCGGCAAGGTAGCGGTGGATCTTCCGGAAGGCAAGAACCTGGTCGGCGCCTTCTACCAGCCAAAGGCCGTATTCGTCGACATATCTTTCCTGTACAGGCTGTCTCCGCGCGATTTCAGGTCGGGGCTGGCCGAGGCCGTCAAGTATGCTATCATAGGGGACCGCGCGATGTTTTCCAGGTTAGAACACGGTATCGGAAAAATCCACAAGCGTGATCCGGGCTTGCTTTCCTACATGGTAAGAGAGTGCGCCTCAATTAAGGCCGGCATAGTCTCAAGGGACGAGAGGGAGAAGAAGTCGATAAGGACCGTCCTCAATTACGGGCACACGATAGGGCACGCAATAGAATCCGCGTGGGGATATTCAAACACATATTCGCACGGGGAGGCGGTATCGCTCGGAATGATAGCCGCCGCGCGCATATCTAACAGGCTCGGAGTCCTTGTATCCGCTGAACTTTTTAGGATAGAAACCGTCATCGCCGCACTGGGCCTTCCGGTGAGGCTTAAAAAAACTAAAACCGGGAAGATAATGGCTTCCCTCGCTTATGACAAGAAATTCATCCGCGGAGTTAACAGGTTTGTCCTGCCGGCGCGTATCGGAAAGGTAATAATAAAAGAGAATATCCCCGAACCGATTATCCTCAAGGAGATCGAGAACCTTTCGAGTTGACCATCTTTGATGAAAGATAAGTTAAGGCTTAACCAATTAAACAAATTCCAGAAAGCGCTGAAGTATACTTTCAGGAGCAAGCGGCTGCTTGACCAGGCGCTGACCCACAGGTCCTATGCCTATGAACACCTTAAGGGCAGGATAATAGACAACGAAAGGCTTGAGTTCCTCGGTGACGCGGTATTGGGCCTGGC
>JAQUSA010000038.1 GCA_028715315.1 Candidatus Omnitrophota bacterium
GGGATCGCGAGGGCCCTGATGACGGACCCGAAGCTTGTGGTGTGCGATGAACCCGTATCATCCCTGGACCTTTCCATACAGGCGCAGATACTTGAGCTGCTGAGGTCCGTGCAGAAGGAGTTCGGGCTTTCATACCTTTTTATATCCCACGACCTGCGCGTCATCGAGTCGGTATCGGATAATGTGCTCGTAATGTACCTCGGGAAGATGTTTGAATACGCGGCTACGGGAGGACTCTATTCGACCCCGGTGCACCCGTACACGGAGGCGCTCTTCTCGGCGATCTCCCTCGGCCCGGGAAGGAAGACGAAAAGGATATACGTGAAGGGTGAGCCTCCGTCCCCGATCTCCCCGCCTCCGGGGTGCAAGTTCCACCCGCGCTGCCCTTACGCGGAGCCGCAGTGCAGGGTCAAGGAACCGTCATTGGAGGAGGTTAAGCCGGGGCATTTTGTCGCATGCCCTCCGAGGGTGTTGCATTTTAAGCGTCTATCTAATATAATATAGCCAAAAGAAGAAGGTGGGGACATGCAGAATATATTGGGTAAACTGGTGCCGTACGTGCTGACATTCGTGCCTGTCTTTATGGCGGTCAACGCATTCGGCAACATCCCTCTCTATCTATCGATGTCGGAAGGCATGAAGGCCTCCGACCGCTCGAAGGTGATCAATAACAGCATTCTTGTCGCGAGCATTATCGCGATATTGTTCATGTTCCTCGGGAATATCATCCTGAAGTATATGAACGTCACGGTGCAGGACTTCAGGATCGCCGGCGGCATAATGCTACTGGTCCTGTCGATACACCTGCTCCTGCCGGGCGAAGACAAGAGGGGCCATACAAACGTTGATGTCGGTATATTCCCACTCGGCACGCCGCTTATAACGGGGCCCGCAGTCCTAACGACGGTGCTGATATTAAGGGGGGCTTACGGCTGGCTTCCGACGGCGGTATCGATAATATTGAACATGCTTTTCATGTGGCTTGTCTTATATAAGGCGGACGTATTTATTAAGATCCTCGGTAAGGGCGGGTCGAGGGCGCTCGCGAAGGTATCGGATATATTCCTCGCAGCCATAGCCGTTATGATGATAAGGAACGGATTGCTCGAGATAATAATCGCGGTCTTCTTTAACCCGGCGGTGAAGAAATAAGATGAAAAACGTGGTCGCTTTTATAATGGCGGGCGGAAAGGGCGAGAGGCTCTATCCGCTGACCAGGGACCGCACCAAGCCGGCCGTCCCGTTCGGCGGAATCTACAGGATAATCGACGTGACGCTGTCTAACTGCGTAAACTCCGACATCCGCAGGATACACGTGCTGCTGCAGTATAAATGCAACTCGCTTATAAGGCACCTGAGGCTCGGATGGAACATCTTCGACGCGGAGCTCGGAGAATATATAGATATAGTCCCTGCGCAGATGAGGACAGGCGACACCTGGTATATGGGCACCGCGGACTCCATATTCCAGAACCTGTATTTTATCGAGACCGAGAAGCCGGAATACGTCCTTATACTGGCGGGCGACCATATCTACAAGATGGATTATTCCGAGATGGTGGAATACCACAAGGCGAAGGGCGCGGACTGCACCATCGCCGTGGTCGAGGTAGACAGGAAGGACTCCCGCCATTTCGGGATCGTTGAGGTCGACCGCAACGAGAGGATACAGGGTTTTGAGGAGAAACCGGCGGTCCCGTCCAAGACCATCCCGGGCGACTCCGGCCATGTGTACGCTTCAATGGGCATATACGTCTTCAGCACGAACGTGCTTAAGGAAGAGCTGGGCATAGACGCGCTTAAGGCCGACAGCAAGCACGATTTCGGGAAGAATATACTCCCCTCGATGGTATCGAAGAAGGCGAAGGTGTTCGCGTACAATTTCAAGGACGAGAACAAGAAGGAGGCCAAGTACTGGCGCGACATAGGCACGCTCGACGCGTTCTACGACGCGAACATGGACCTCATAAACGTTACGCCGGTATTCAACCTTTACGATAACGATTGGCAGATAAGGACATATATGGAGAAGTTCCCCCCGGCCAAGTTCGTCTTTGCCGGAGGCGACGACGGGATGCGCATAGGCGCCGCGCTGGATTCGATGGTCGCGAACGGATGCATAATCTCCGGCGGGCGTGTCGAGCGCTCGATACTGTCGAATAATGTCAGGATAAACAGTTATTCGAGCGTGACCGATTCGATCATAATGGAAGGCGTGGATATAGGCAGGAACGCGAAGATCAGGCGCGCGATCGTCGATAAAGACGTAAAGATCCCGTCCGGGGCTGAGATAGGCTACGACCTGGAAGAAGATAAGAAGAGGTTTACGGTTACGGAATCCGGGCTTGTGGTCGTAGCTAAAGGGACGGTCATCGAGAGATAGATGCGGACGGAGAATGTCCTTGCCGTAAGAGCCCTGCTGCTAAAGAGGTTCGGCAGGCTGAGGTTCAGGACGGAGAAAGATGCGGTAGGCGAGCTCGTCAAGACCATCCTCTCCCAGAATACTTCCGATATCACCTCGCTGCGCGCGTTCGCAAACCTGAAACGCCGCTTCAAGGATTGGGAAAGCCTCAGAAGGTCAGGGTTGCCCTCGATAAGGCGCGAGATAAAGATCGCGGGGCTGTCGAATATTAAGGCGCCGAGGATCAAAGGCGCGCTGAATGAGATAGAGGAGCGCAGGGGCTCGCTCGACCTCGGGTTCCTTGAGGGAATGAGCCTAAGAGATGGTTATAGTTTCCTTAGATCGATAAAGGGGATCGGGCCGAAGACAGCAGCCATTGTGTTATTATTCTCGTTTGGAAAGCCGATAATGCCCGTAGACACTCATATATTCAGGGTAATGAAGAGATTGGGGCTTATAGGGCCCAAAATGAACAGAGAGCAGGCCCAGGAGTACCTGACATCGGTCTCGCCGGAACACGCGATAAGGGAGTTCCACGTGCATCTGATAATGCTGGGCAGGCAGGTGTGCGCCGCGCGGGAACCGAAATGCCAGTCGTGCAATCTGAAGGCGTTGTGCAAATATTACGGAGATAAGCATGGAAGACGGCGCGTTAAGGATAGGAAAAAAAGAATTTAAGTCGAGGCTGCTTGTCGGTACAGGCAAGTATGCCACCTTCGATATAATGGAGAAGGCCCTTGAGGCATCCGGCGCGGAAGTCGTGACGGTCGCGATAAGGCGGCTGGACCTCGGCGAGGCCGGGCAGAAGAAGGAATCTTTGCTTGACCATATCGACAGAAATAAATATACTATATTGCCCAATACCGCCGGATGCTATACCGCAGAAGACGCGATGAGGATAGCAAGGATGGCCAGGGCCATGGGATTGTCGGAGATGGTCAAGCTCGAGGTCATAGGCGACGAGAAGACGCTCATGCCGGACACGGAAGCCCTGCTGGCCGCGACGAAGATACTCGTCAGGGAGGGTTTCACGGTCATGCCGTACACGAACGACGACCCGATAATGGCCAGGAAGCTTGCCGATGCCGGCGCCGCATGCGTGATGCCTCTGGCGTCACCGATAGGCTCGGGCATGGGCATATTGAACCCGGTAAATATCCGTTTCATACAGGAAGCGGTTAAGGTCCCGGTAATCGTCGATGCGGGAGTAGGGACGGCATCTGACGCCGCCGCGGCTATGGAGCTCGGGGTCGGAGGCGTGCTGATGAATACGGGCATCGCAGGCGCCGCGGATGCGGTAGGCATGGCCAGGGCCATGAAGATGGCCGTTGAGGCCGGAAGGCTTGCATACCTGTCGGGGAGGATACCGAAGAGGCAGTATGCGTCGGCATCGAGCCCATCCGAGGGCATAATTAAATAATGGTAAGAAAAGCGCAGATCAAGGACGTAAAGAAGATACACGGACTCGTCGATCTGTATGCGCGCAGGAAAGAGATGCTCCCGCGCTCCGAGGACGATATAGCCGAAGGCATCAGGGATTTCTTCGTATCGGAGCGGGACGGGAACGTCCTGGGCTGCGCGGCGCTGCATATATATTCGGACAAGCTCGCGGAGATAAGGTCTCTCGCTGTAGAGGCGGGCAGTACCAATAAAGGCATCGGCAGTGAACTGGTAAAGGCCTGCATTGAGGAAGCCGGGAATCTCGGGCTGGAGAGCGTATTTGCGCTGACTCTTAAAACAGAATTTTTCGGAAAGTTCGGGTTTACCGCGACAGAGAAGAAGAAACTTCCGCAGAAGATCTGGAACGACTGCAGCATCTGTTCGAAATTCGCGGATTGCGATGAAGTCGCTTATGTGAAGGAGCTATAATGGGATATACGATAACGGAAAAGATATTGCTTGCCCATACCGACAGGAAGTCGATATCGCCCGGTGACCTCATAGACTGCAAGGTCGACCTCTGCCTCGGCAACGATATAACGGCGCCGATAGCGATATCCGAGTTCGAGAAGGCCGGGGTAGGCAAGGTCTTCGATAACAAGAAGATCGCGCTGGTTCCGGACCATTTTTCCCCGGCGAAGGACGTAAAGTCCGCCGAACAACTTAAGGTATTGCGGGATTTCGCCAAGAAGCACAAGATAAAATATTATTATGAGATCGGCTGCATGGGCATAGAGCATGCGCTGCTTCCGGAAGAGGGGCTCACCATGCCCGGAGACCTTATCATCGGCGCGGATTCGCATACCTGCACATACGGGGCGGTAGGGGCTTTCTCTACCGGCGTCGGTTCCACCGACCTCGCGGCGGCCTACGTCCGCGGCAGGGTCTGGTTCAAGGTCCCCGAATCCATCAAGTTCGTATACAGCGGGAAACTTAACAAGTGGGTCGGAGGCAAGGACCTCATATTGTACACGATAGGCGATATCGGCGTGGACGGCGCCTTATACAGATCGATGGAGTTCACGGGAGACGCGATAGGCCGCCTTCCGATGGATGACAGGTTCGCTATGTGTAATATGGCTATAGAGGCCGGCGGCAAGAACGGCATAGTCGCGCCCGATGAGACGACCGTTAAATACGTGAGGGAGACCTCCAAGAGGTCCGGGAAGAAATGGAAGTTATACAAGAGCGATAAGGATGCCGTGTATTCGCAGGTCAGGGAATATGACGTTTCGAAGCTTGAACCTATGGTGTCGTTGCCGCCTTTGCCTTCGAACGCGAAACCTGTAAGCCAGGTCAAAGACGTAAAAATAGACCAGTCGGTCATAGGCTCTTGCACAAACGGCCGCATAACGGACCTCAGGATCGCCGCAAAGGTATTGAAGGGCAGGAAGGTGCATAAGGATGTGCGCTGCATAATCTTCCCCGCTACCCAGGCGATATACCTCCGGGCGATGAAGGAAGGATTGATAGAGACGTTCGTGAAGTCCGGCTGCGCGGTATCGACGCCGACATGCGGGCCCTGCCTCGGCGGGCATATGGGAATTTTGGCGGCGGGCGAGCGCGCGATAGCCACCACGAACAGGAACTTTGTCGGGCGCATGGGGCATTTGAAATCGGAGGTATACCTCTCGAACCCCGCGGTCGCCGCGGCAAGCGCGGTAAAGGGAAAGATCGCGCACCCGGAGGAAGTCATATGATACTTAAAGGCAAGGCCTGGAAATTCGGGGACGACATAAATACCGACGAGATAATCCCCGCGAAGTACCTCGTCACGGTCGACGCTAAGGAGCTTGGGGCGAGTTGCATGGACGGGATAACGCCCGGGTTCTCAAAAAAGGCCGCCGCCGGAGATATTATCGTTGCCGGAAAGAATTTCGGATGCGGCTCGAGCAGGGAGCATGCGCCGATAGCGGTTAAGGGATGCGGCATATCATGCGTGATAGCGGAAAGCTTCGCGAGGATATTCTTCCGCAACAGCATAAACATAGGGCTTCCCATATTCGAATGCGCGGAAGCCGCTAACGCAATAAAGGAAGGCGACGAAGTGGAAGTCGACGCCTCGAAGGGGTTGATCAGGAACCTCACAAGGGAACAGGTGTATAAAGCCAAGCCGATGCCGGAGTTCATGCAGGAACTTATAGCGGCGGGCGGGCTGATGAAATGGGTGGTCAATAAAAAATGAGTAACTATAGAATTGCCGTAGTACCCGGCGACGGGACCGGCCCGGAAGTCGTTAACGAGGGCCTCAAGGTCATCAAGGCCGCTTCGGAAAAATTCGGTTTCAAATATGAGACGAATATATTCGATTTCAGCGGCGAACGCTACCTGAGGACCGGCAAGACGGTCGATGACAAGGATGTCGAGGAGCTCAGGAAGTATAACGCCATATATCTCGGCGCGGTAGGGCATCCGGAAGTAAAACCCGGCATACTCGAGACGCAGGTACTGTTAAAGCTGCGGTTCGCGCTCGACCAGTACATAAACCTCAGGCCGGTAAAGCTGTACAATTCGGCGTATTGCCCGCTCAAGGACAAGAAGCCCGAGGATATAGATTTCGTCGTCGTGCGCGAGAACTCCGAAGGCCTCTACAAGGGCATGGGAGAGTTCCAGAAGAAGGGCACGTCCGATGAGGTCGCGATACAGATATCGTACAATACGCGCAAGGGCGTCGAGCGCTGCATACGCTATGCGTTTGAGTTGTGCATGAAACGCAACAAGAAAAAGAAGCTCACGCTCTGCGGCAAGACCAACGTGCTGACATACGCCTGGGACCTTTGGCAGAGGACGTTCAACGAGGTCGCCAAGGATTATCCCGGGGTCAAGACCGATTACGCGCATGTCGACGCCACTACGATGTGGTTCGTCAAGAACCCCGAATGGTTCGACGTGATCGTGACGGACAACCTCTTCGGCGACATCATAACCGACCTCGGCGCCATGATACAGGGCGGCATGGGCATCGCGGCGGGCGGGAATATCAACCCTAAAGGCGTCTCGATGTTCGAGCCGATAGGCGGTTCGGCGCCGAAGTATACAGGCCAGAATGTCATAAATCCACTGGCGGCGATATGCGCCGGAGGCATGATGCTCGAGAACCTCGGTGAAGCGGAGGCCGGGAAGGCGATCGAGGGCGCGGTAATTAAATTGGTCAACACGAAATTGAAATCATTGGCAGCCGGGAAGATGGGCTATTCCACAAGCCAGGTAGGCGACCTGGTTGTCGAAAACCTATAAGGACGAAGATGAAAAAGAAGAATAGATATAATGTGGCGGTAGTCGGCGTCGGGGTCGTGGGCGTCGAGATGCTGCGCGTGCTGCGCCAGCGGAATTTTCCCGTAGGGGAATTGCGCGTCATGGCGCGCAGCGCGAGGGAGATAGACGTCGACGGGCAGAAGTATGCCGTGCAGGCGATATCTCCTGAAGGTTTTGACGGTATGGACATCGCGCTTTTCGCGGGCACCGAGGGCGAGAAGGGCGCCGCCGTGACCTTCGCTAAGGAGGCGGTAAAGAGGGGCTGTGTCGTGATAGACAACGGCGCTGATTTCCGTATGGACCCCGGCGTGCCGCTGGTCGTCCCCGAAGTCAACGGCAAGGACGTAAAGAAGCACAAGGGCATAATAGCGAACCCGAACTGCTCGACCGTACAGATGGTCGTTGCTCTCGAGCCGATACGCAGGAAGGCCGGGTTGAAGAGGATAATCGTGACCACCCTGCAGGCGTCCTCCGGGGCCGGCAAGAGCGCGGTGGAACAGCTTAAGGCCGAGAATGCCGCAATAGCGGCGGGCGGGTACGAGAGGATAGATGTTAACGTTGACCGTTCGATGCCGCAGCAGCTGGCATATAACGTCTTCCCGCATATCGGCGGATTCGCCGAATGCGGTTATACCAGCGAAGAGTGGAAGCTAGTAAAAGAGACGCATAAGATAATGCATGATCCCAAAATAAAGGTCTCGGCGACCACCGTCAGGGTGCCGGTAAGGACAGGACATTCCGAGTCTGTCTATATCGAGACCGCGAAACGGATAAGCCCGGACAGCGTGAGGAAGCTTCTCGCGAAGTCGGCGGGCATAGTAGTCATAGACGACGCCAAAAAGGGGCTTTATCCCATGCCTAAGGATGTCGAGGGCAGGGACGAGACCTTTGTCGGCCGCATACGCTGCGACTGTTCCGTGAAGAACGGCCTGTGGCT
>JAQUSA010000039.1 GCA_028715315.1 Candidatus Omnitrophota bacterium
GTCGAACAGCTTATCTGGGATTTCGGCAAGACACTCAACCGGATCAAGCTCGCGAAGGAGAACCTGACGTCGGCGCAATGCGCCTTCCTGGAGGCGCAGGAGAACACGGCATTGCAGGCGAAGACGGCCTATTATGATGTCTTGAAGGCGCAGCTGATGCTTGAAGTTGCCAAAGAGGACCTCAGGCAGTCCCGTGTCCATCTCGACAGGGCCGAAGGTTTTTTTGAAGTCGGCTACAGGCAGAAGTACGATGTGACGAAGGCCGAAGTCGCCGTATCCAACGCGCAGCTCAGCTTCGTCACGGCCGAAAAGGATTACAAGCTTGCGAAAGCAGCCCTGAACAATATAATGGGCAACAAGGACAGCGGGGATTTTGCCGTCGAAGAAGCCCCCGGCATGGAATTTACCGATGTTGACGCAGGCCGGTCGCTTAAGACCGCGATGGAGAACCGCGTAGAGCTCCTGAGGTTGCAGTCGCAGGCGCGCGCCGCGCAGGCCGATCTCGATGTTAAGAAAAAGGGCAACTGGCCGACCGTCTCCGCCGGGGGCGCGCACCAGGTCAGCGATACCGACACGGACGGCGTCGGCAACGTAAAGAGCTGGAATGCCGGTGTCTCCGTGAATTTCCCCTGGTTCGACGGCTTCAAGACAAAATCCGAGATAGAGGCCGCGCAGGCGAGCCTTAAGATGGCGCAGTATGCGATAGAGGACCAGGCCCTCGGTATAACCCTGCAGGTCCAGGATGCCATATTAAGTTTAAGGGAAGCTAAAGAGAGATTTGACGTAAGCGAAAAACTGCTGCAGCAATCCACCGAAAACCTTGAGATAGCTAATGCGCGGTATGAGGAAGGCCTCGGCTCCATAATAGAAGTGACCGACGCCGAAACGCAGCTTGTCTCCGCCAGGCAAAGCCGCGCGTCGGCGATCTCCGGCTACCTCTCATCCCGCGCGAAGTACGAGAAGTCCGTCGGCATCATCTCCCAGTCGATCAAATAAATACTTTAAAATGGGCATTTTGGGCATTATAATGGTTATAATAACGATAGCGGTATGCGGCTTCCAGGCTGACCTCACCAAAACCAAGGAGACCGATCCCGGATTTCTTGGAGAACTTCATAAGGTATCAGGAAAAGAAAAATGAACAAAAAAGAAATTATCGATAAATACAAGCAGACTGTCCAGCCTTTGGGTGTCTACCAGATAAAGAACATCAAAAACGGCAAGATATATATCGGGAGCGCAAAGGACCTGCGGGGAAGGATAAACAGATACAGGTTCCAGCTGGAAAATGGCTCCCATTCGAACGAAGGGATGCAAAAGGATTATAACGAGATCGGCGCGGAAGGTTTTTCTTTTGTGGTTTTAGACAACTTAAAGCCAAAAGAAGACCCGAATTATGATTACACCGAAGACTTAAAAGTGCTCGAGGAAATATGGCTGGATAAGCTCCAGCCATACGGCGAAAAGGGGTATAATACAAAATGAAAATAAAGGTTACAGCCGCTTTAATGATGACGGCGGTGTTCGTCGCCGGCGTCGCCGCCGAGGGCCTGGTCTCCGTCCCTAAACTCGTATACAGGCCGGTTGCCGCGATAAGGGCGGCGCTGCCGGAGGGCTGGTCCATCAAGGAAGTGGCGGATAATGCCAGCCCGATGTATTGCGCGGAAGGCAGCGGCAGCGCGGTATTCATCGCGTCTCCGCGCCAGGCATCCGGGGAGGCGCAGCTCGATTATGAAGCCGCGGTATATATAATGCCGCCGGATTACAATGACGGCGGAGTAAAGGCGGAGGGCATGGAGGGAAGCGTGCAGCCCGCGCAATTGATCGCAGTCACGGAAAATGAGAAGGTATATCTCTGGGCCGCGCCGGATACCGCGGCTGCCGGCTGGGAAACGATAAAAGATGACATCCTTAAAGCTATAATATATACTGACGAGTGAAAAGTGGTAGCCAATAGGCCGAAGTTACTTTTACATGTTTGTTGCGCGCCGTGCTGCACCTACCCGGTAAAGCTCCTTCGGGATGAGTTCGATGTCGAGATGTTCTTCTATAACCCGAACATCCATCCCGAAGAGGAATACAGGGCGCGGCTCGAAGAAGCCAGGAAGTATGCCGAAAAGATCGGCGTAGAGTTCCACGAGTACGGCTACGATCCCGACGCCTGGTTCCGCGCGACGAGCGGGCTGAAGGATGAGCCCGAGGGCGGCGACCGCTGCGAGGTATGCTACAGGATGCGGCTCGGAAAGACGGCCCGGTTCGCCGTGACGAACGGATTCGATTATTTCACGACGACACTTTCCATCAGCCCGCACAAGGATGCCGCGATGATAAACGGCCTGGGCGCGGTCATAGCGGATATGTTCGGGCTGAAGTTCTATACGGCGGATTTCAAACAGGACGGCGGGTTCAAGAGGTCGGTCGATATGTCGAAAGAGGCGGGTCTTTACCGCCAGAACTACTGCGGTTGCGTTTACAGCAAAAAGGAGAAATGATGTTCGATCTGAATAAATTGGGGGACCTCTCGAAGATAGCGGGAGAGGCGAAGGTCATGCAGGAGAAGCAGGAGAGGGTCCAGCGCGAACAGATAGACCTGCTCAAGAAGATATCGGGGCAGCTCGACAGGGTCATATCGCTGCTGGAAAATAGGTAGCATGAAAAAATGCCCGTATTGCGCCGAAGAGATACAGGAAGACGCGATAAAGTGCAAACATTGCGGCGAGTTCCTTAATAAGGAACAGCGCAAATGGTATTTCAAGACCTACGCGTTCGTGATAACTTTCCTGTGCATAGGGCCCCTCGCGCTGCCGATGGTCTGGTTCAACCCGAATTACAGCAGGACGAAGAAGATAAACATCACGCTGATTGCGCTGGCGGCCACGGCCCTGATAGGAATAGTATTCGCGAAATCGCTCGAAGTCGTAACCGGTTATTATAAACAGTTAGAGGACTTGTTCCCTAAAAGGTAAAGGAGGCAATAAAATGGCGGACACGCAAGACCTTAAATCGAAAGTGAAGGAAGCGCTTGAAAAGATACGCCCGATGCTGCAGGCGGACGGGGGCGATATCGAGCTTGTGGATGTAGTAGGAAAGGTGGCCAAAGTAAAGCTTAAGGGCGCTTGCGGATGCTGCCCGATGTCGCAGATGACTCTTCAGATGGGCGTGCAGCGTGCGGTAAAGGAGGCGGTCCCCGAAATAGAAAGCGTCGAGGCCGTATAAATAAGGATATCGCCATGAAGCAGGTCACCGTATTCGGGCTGGAGGATTGGGAGAAGGATTATCTCTCCCCGTTGCTTAAGATACCTTCCGAGGTGTTCTTCTGCCGAAAAGGCCTGAGCGTAGAAACGGCGTCCAGGTTCAAGGACAGCGAGGTGATCTCCGTATTTATAGGCGACAAGGTCACGCCGGAGATATTAAAGCTCCTGCCGGCCCTCAAGTTCATAGCGACGCGGTCCACGGGTTTCGACCATATAGACCTGAAGGCCTGCGCGGAGAAGGGGATACGGGTCTCGAATGTCCCGGCTTACGGGGAAGCCACTGTCGCCGAGCACACCTTCGCGCTGATATTGTCGCTCTCGAGGAATATCCATAAGGCGTACGTGCGCACCACAAAGGGTGATTTCAATCTCGAAGGCCTCATGGGTTTCGACCTTAAGGGCAAGACCCTCGGCGTCATCGGCGCCGGCCATATAGGACTGCATGTGGTCAAGATGGCCAGGGGTTTCGGCATGGACGTCCTTGTCTTTGATACGAGGAAGGATTCGTTCCTCGAGGAGATAATGATGTTCAAATACGCCCCTCTCGACGATCTCCTCAGGAATTCCGATGTCATTACGCTCCATGTCCCATACAACGAGAAGACCCGCCATCTCATAAATATGGATAACATCAAGAATTTGAAGAAGGGGGCCCTACTGATAAATACCGCCAGGGGAGGCCTCATTGAGCCCGACGCGCTTACGTGGGCCCTCGACCAGGGGATAGTCGGCGGCGCGGGACTGGATGTCCTGGAAGGCGAAGAGTTCATCAGGGAAGAGCGTGAGCTCTTGTCCAAGGATTTCCCTGCGGAGACGATGAGGACCCTGCTGCGAAACCACATACTGATGAAGAGGGACAACGTCGTCATAACCCCCCATATAGCCTTTAATTCGCGCGAAGCGGTCCACCGGATACTCGAGACGACGGCCGGGAACATTATAGGCTTCCTCGATGGCAAGCCACGCAATATAATCCCTTAGGCGCGGGGAATTGTGCTTGACAAAGCGATGGGTGTTTAGTATACTTGCTTGAAAGAAAGGGGGAACACCTATGAAGAGCAGATTACTTGCGACAACGATTTTGGTATTGGTAGTGGTCGGTCTTTTGACCGTCGGCGCGCCTACATACGCGCAGGATGCCTGGAAGAAATTGGGCCGCGGCGTGGTAAATACCTTCACCGGATGGCTTGAGATCCCGAAAGGCATAGTTGATGAGAGCAAGGCCAATAACGTATTCACCGGCCTTACAGTCGGAACCATCAAGGGTTTGGGCTTAGGTCTTGTACGTACCGGCGCGGGCATTTACGAAGCTATAACATTCCCGTTCCCGATACCCGAAGGTTACGAGCCGATAGTAAAGCCTGAATTCGTGTATTCCGCTGAATAAGTAATATCTTGTAGTTGGAAGCGATAATATTGCGGGGCCTTGAAAAAAGGCCCCGTTTTTGTTGTATTTGACATTCGACACGTGAAAAATTACTCTTGACAAACATAAATACATGTGGCATCATATAAACAACCTACTTATTAACAACACCTTATATACCTATTTTAGAAAGTCCCCTGTTACTAAGCTCTATTACGGTAAGGGAGAAGTGTTGTTCCGTACTTTCTGTATCATGATGGCTATACTGGTATCGATTCCGGGGTTTGCTGGCGCAGACACATCGGGGGGTTCAAAGGTGATATTGGAAGGTTTCGAGTACTTAAACCAGGGCGACCTGACGAAGCAGTTCGCTTCCAGGGTGTGGGCCGTCTCTGCCGAGTATGAGATAACATTCGAGAGGGGTTTATCCCGCTCCGGGGAGTCCTCTATGGGCCTCGTATATAAGCCGTCCTCGGGCTCCGGGTATGTGAAGATACAGAAGGAATTTCCCGCCTCGCTTAACTGGAATGACTTCAAGGGGATCTCCGTCTATATATACGGAGACTCGTCAAATAATGAGATCTCGGTAAAATTCAAGAACGGTTACGGCGATATCTGGCGCTCCCGGTGGGTCAGGGTTGACTGGAGCGGGTGGAGGCCGGCGAGCTTCGAATTTTCGGAATTCAAGCTGGACCTATTCGACTCGGACGGCGGCCCCGGCAACAGGTCTATAATGCTGGGGGAGATAAAGGCCTTCGCGGTGGCCGAGAGGGGCGCGGGGAACTCAAAGATATTTTTAGATGAAATCAGCCTGGTATCGGACAAAGAGATCAAGGGCATAAGACTGGCGGGAGAGAATGAACCTCCCGCCAATTGTATTTTATGGGGTATCGAGGCGCCTCACGGGAAGGCGATAGAGTACGCGGCGCCGAAAGACTGGTCTGAGGCCAGCGGGATCTCCTTCAGGGTAAAAGGGGACATGTCGGGCAGCGAGTTCGCGGTCATGGTGACCGACAGAGATAACGAATGCTACAGGACCCCGTGGATAAAGCTTGCGTGGAACGGATGGAAGAGCTTTTATTATGATTTCGACCTCTTCCTCCGCGAGTCGTGCGGAAACGCGGTGAACGGCGATGCGGTCTTCGGGCAGAAAGGCGTGAAGGCGTTGTCCGTTATCGTAAGGGGGAATAAGCCGTACGCTATATCCCTGGACAACATGGCATTGTCCTGTTCGAGGGAGATCCGTCATTCCGGGGTCGAAGGGCTGAAGGGCTTCAATTCCAACGGCAAGGTATATCTCTACTGGGCTCCCTCCGAAAACCCGTTCCTCGCGCATTATAACATACGTAGGAACGGTTCGATGGCCGGAAGCACGAACGGACAGTTTTATTCGGAGAATGCGCCTTCGGAGGAGGCAGCATATAATTACGGCGTGACCGCGGTATATAGCGACGGGCATGAGAGCGGATCGAGCGAAGTGAAGGTCGCGGTGTCGCCGGCCCCGCGCATATCGCGCGGGGAAGAAGTGGCCGTGAACGGGAACTGGATATATGTGGGGGGGAATAAATTTTTCGTTAAGGGCGCCGTCTGCGATCCGCATAAGCTCATGGAAGCCGATATGGCCCGCTTAAAACAGGCGGGATTTAATACGATAGTTGCCGCTGTGCCGCTTTCCGAGCGCGACCTTATCGTCGCGGAAAAGAACGGGCTTATGGTGATCCAGGCCCTCGGTGTCCCGGGAGATACGGATTTCGGCAGCGTGGAATCGCTAAGATACCACGCCGCGCGCGTGCGGGAGATAACGGAATGGTCCCGGCGCCACAGCAATATCCTTTATTATCTTGTTTCGTCCGGTATAGAACCCGGCGCAGTATTGTCCTCGGGCCCGGCGGCAGCGGGGGATTTCCTCAAGGAGCTCGCGCATGAGGCCAGGATTATGGACCCGGACAGGGAAGCCTCCGTCGCTTATGGGGAGTCCTGCGACTACCCGCAATTGCCGGTATTCGGCATAGCAAGCGTGGTATTTAAGGCGCCCGCACCGGAAGGGCCTATGCCGGGCGATTACGCGAAGTGGTATAAAACCGCGCATGCCAACGACAGGCCCCTCGTCATCACGGACGCAGGCGGCGGGCAGGGCGTCGGGAAGCTCGATGGGATGATAGCGGCCGGCGCCACAGGTGTATGCACAGCGGAGCGCGGCGGCGCGCTGAGCAGGGTCTTGACGGATTTTTGGCCTCATTATTCGAAGGTTTCCCGCAGCGGCCTTTATGAGGGCTCCTCAGCGCTGGAGATCACCTCCGACAAGCCCGCCTATACTGCGGGACAGAAGCCTAGGATATCATTTACGCTTAAAAGGGCGGGGAATATGCCGGTATCGAACGCCGTTATCGAATATTCGATAAGGGATACAGGCAACGGCATCTCAAGCAGCGCCGTCGCCGGGACAAATACATGGGGTTCTTATAAATCGTCGTTCACGCTGCCGTACAATACCGATGACACGGTCTTATCGGTATTTGCCGTTGCGGTCACGGCCGACGGTAAGAGGATCCCGGGCTTGAAACATATAGGTGTCTCGGAGAACAAGTCCCTTAAGGAAAAGTTCAAGGCGGAGGTAAAAGTATATGAACGTCCGCCTTATGAGATCAGGCGTTCCGCCGCGGTAATAAAGATAGACGGTTATCCCGAAGAATGCTGGGCCGCCGCGCCGGGCATTACGATAGACAATTCACGCACGGGAAAGCCGGCGCTGAGGTCGGGAAGCTGCGCGGGCGACAGGGACCTTTCGGGCAGCGTTAAGCTGCTGTGGGACAAGGATAACCTGTATCTTTTCGCGGACATAAAGGACGATATGCCTATGGTCAACAGCAGGTCCAGGCACAATATCCGTAACGGCGACGCGGTGGAGATATTCCTCGGCTCGGATCCGGTCAATCTCCCGAAGGAAGGCTATTCCCCGAAGGATTTCCAGGTAGCGCTTGGCTCGAATGAAAAGATGTGGATATTCGGGCAGGCCGACGGCGGCGCAAGGAATGCCGTGCCGTCAGGCTCCGAAATAGCCGCCAGGAAGACCGGTGCCGGGTATGCCATTGAAGCCAGGCTCGCGCTGGACAATTTCGGATATGATGATTTTTCCGAGGGCAAAGAACTTGCGCTAGACGTTGCGCTTGACGACGCCGACGGGACAGGCAGCAGGGAATGCCAGATGACCTGGAACGGCGCCGAGGACAATGACAGGAATTCGAGGTACTGGGGCAGGGCCGTATTAAAAGGGGGCCTATAGAGTCTAGTATTGATTTTAGGCGCTTTGAAGGTATAATTATATAAGCGCCAAAAGCGGTTTACGTTAACATATTTACGCTATCTTAAGGAGG
>JAQUSA010000040.1 GCA_028715315.1 Candidatus Omnitrophota bacterium
ACGGGCGCCACCCTGCTCAGCACGATCGTGAACAGGACCCAGAAGAGCGCGGTCCAGGCCCACCACGCCGAAACGGAATGCCTGAAGAAGAAATACAGCATCTCGACCAGTATGAAGAATATCAGGCCGCTCAGGAGCAATTTCTTGAAGTAATCCTTAAGCCATCCGGATAGGCTCTGGTTCGAGAGCGAGAACTTGCGTTCGATGGAATAGCCCTGGTACATGTCGAGCGTGAAGGTCAGCGCCGTAAAAACGGCCCCGAAGACCGCGTAATAGACGGCCGTGGAGGCCCACGGGTTATCCGAGGCCCGCTCCGCGAAGTTGCGTATCCATACCGACGGCCCCTGCGTCGCCATTATATATAGGAACAGGAACGTCAGGACCAGCTCGACGCCGAAGAGTATGTTCTTTATCCGCGAATATTTCTTCGCGGGTTCCTGCGAGAGATAGCTTATCATTTCGCTTGGTGTAAATATATATTGCGTATCTCATTGAAGATATCGACATATTCCCTGGTCTGGTAATCGCGGTAAGTCCATTCCCACGGCAGGAAGGACCTGTCCACATAGCGCAGGGTTATCTCGGCGAATATCCCGCCGCCCAGGTATATCCTGTGCGCGTTGTCCTTCGTGGTCGCGAGGACGAGCTTCGCTTCGGTCACGTAACCGGGATCGACGTTTATCCTGCGCGAGGGCTTGCCGCGTTCCCTGCTGAGTCCGAGCTCCAGCTTGTTGGTAAAATGCTTTATCTTCGGCAGCAGTTCCGGGTTGACGAGTTTCCTGAAGGATATGAACTGCCTCTTCAGGTTCTGGCCCATCTCCGGAGCGTAATAATCCGTATACGAGAAATCCAACAGCGCCGTCCTGAAATCTATCTTCCCAAACCTCCATTCAAGCTGCTTCTCCACCTTCATTATCAGTTCGGGGTCGTTTGATATCATCCCGACTATAAGCTTCACCGGCCTGTGCGACTTTACTGCCCCCATTTAATCCTCCTAAAATTTACGGTTACTTTCCCTTGCACGCTTTAATGCAGATACCGCAGATAGAGTGGCCTATTCCCGGCCTGTTGGCAAAGGTTTTCAACAGTTCACGGCAGGCCTCAACATCAAAATCCTTCGCGTCCTTCTTTATCGCTCTTGCCGGGCATGCGGAAACGCACGCGGCGCATGTGCCGCAGCCGGCCTTCAAGGGTTTGTCGGCCTTGAGCGGCATGTCGGTCAGGACCGTAGCGTACCTTACTGACGCGCCGAACTTCGGGCTCACGAGCAGGCTCGAACGCCCGATATAACCGTTACCCGCCAGGTACCCTACCTTCTTGTGGGATACTGCCCCGCGCATCTTGTCCCAATCCTCGACGAGGCTCGCCGGGACGGGAAACGCGGAATAACCGCAGCTCTGGATATAATTGGAGACCTTCAGGGCCACTTCATCCAGCAGGGAATTGACCCTCTTGTAGTGGAAGGCATAGATCCTTGACGGCTGGTCGGTGACGGTCCCGACTATCCTGTCAGAAAGGCGGACGCCCAGCGATACCCCGAAATCCAGCCCCTTGCAGGCGGACTTCGGATCGATGCAGAACGTATCCTCGATCGCGGACACGTCCGCGACGCCGAATACGGCCGCGCCTTCGGCAACGGCCATGGCTTTCAGTTTCCTGTAATTACTCAAAGAGTTTCTTGCCGGCATCCGATAATATTTCCAGGTCCTTGTAATCCGTCATGTCGTAATGGAGCGGCGTCACCGAGATATAACCGTCCCTCACGGCGACCGCGTCGACCATCGCGTCGCCCGATACCGCCGCCTTGTAACTGCATAGCCAGTAATACGTGCGCCTGTTCGGGTCCTCGCGCATATCATAGTCCTCTTTATAGAAGGTGGACATGCCCTGCCGCGTTATCTTCACGCCTCTGATCTTCGGCCGCGGCAGCGCGGGGACATTGACGTTCAACAGCGTATTCACCGGCAGCTTCTTCTCCAGCATCATCTTCGCGAGCTTGCGCGCGAATTCCACCGCCGCCTCGTACTTCTCCCATTTGAAGGAATTCAGCGAGACCGCGAACGACGGCACGCCTAGTATCGCGCCCTCAGTCGCGCCGGAGACCGTCCCCGAATAGAGGACGTTGACACCGAGGTTCGGACCGCGGTTTACCCCGGAAATTATCAGGTCCGGCTTCCTGTCCTTCATTATCGACATCATCGCGATCTTCACGCAGTCCGCCGGGGTCCCCGAGATAGCGTATCCGAAGAATTTTCCCTCGTTGCGGACCTTATTGACCCTCAGCGGCACCGACAATGTTATCGCGTGCCCCTGCGCGGAGCGTTCGGCGTCGGGAGCGACTACCGTTACCTCGCCCAATGTCCTTATCTTCTTATATAAGGCGAGGATGCCCTGCGAATGTATCCCGTCGTCGTTAGTCAGCAGTATCCGCTTCACGATCTTTCCGCCAGTTCGTATTCGAGGTTTCCCAACCCTATCTGCGCCCCGTATTCCAGCTGCCTGGCCCAGTCGATCTTGGGCCATTCCCTTTTGAACGCGTCGGCCTTTGACGCGGCATTGACCATGTCGGCCGCGGCCTTGTCTATGGCGACCGGGTCCGTAGACGCGAATATCCCGATATCGGGCGCGACGGCGGGGTCGTCCTTAGCGAGGCAATCGCATTCTTTCGTTATCTTGAACGCGTAGTTAAGGAACAATATCCTGCCCCTCTTGTCGTTCATGACTCCGAGCGCAAACTCGGCCATCTTTTCCTGGACATTGCCGCTCGATTCGCCCCACGAAATATTGATCGCGTCGCTGCGGCATGCGACGAGGCAGTCCGCGCAGCCGATGCATTTCTTCTCGTCGATAAACGCCTTCTTGGCGGCCATCGTTATCGCGTCCGCCGGGCAATGCTTTATGCAGAGCCCGCATCCGGTACACTTGTCTTTTATGACCGCCGGCTTCACTCCCGAATGCTGCATCAGTTTCCCGGCGCGTGTCGCGAAACCCATGCCGAGGTTCTTCACGGCGCTGGCAAAACCCGTGACCATATGGCCGGTCACATGGGACATCGTGATGACTGCATCGGCGTCCGCGCATCCGCGCGATATCTTAACCGACTTAAAATGGTTTCCCGCTATCTTGACCTCAAAATCCCCGCCGGAGCGCAGCCCGTCCGCTATCATCACGGGCGCCCCGCATACGTCGGGCGTGAAACCGTGTTCGTACGCGAGGTTAGTGTGGTCGACCGCGTTCGCCCTCTGCCCGAGGTAGAGCGTGTTCGAGTCGGTAAAGAAAGGCTTGGCCTTCAGGGTTATGACTTCGTCGGCGACGAACCTCGCGTGGCGCGCGTCGATATGGCCCGCGTTGCCCTTTTCACCGAACGTCAGCTTCAGCGCGACCAGGTCGTCCTTCTTTACCATCCGGTCGAGGCCGGCGCTCTTGAGCAGCCATTGCGTCTTGCCGCGTATCGACTCGAGGCTCTCGTCCCTTACCGCTTTGGCGAAAAAAACCTTCGATCTCATTTAAGCTCTATCTCTTTCGCGGTCAATGTATCGAGGTCGACTATCGCGACCGTTGCCTTTCCGGTCGTCCATCCGCCGGTCTCGCCGGGGTTGACCACGAGGCATGTGTCCACTTTCTTTATGTCAGGCTTATGGGTATGGCCGTGTATGAGCAGGTGCACCTCCTGCCTCGCTATCATGCCCATCAGGTCCTGGATATCCTCTATCTCGTGCGTTATCACCATCCTTATATTGGACAGGTCGTACCTGTAAGGGTGGTCGACTATCATGCCGTTCGATTTCATCGACAACGCCTTCCTGTCGCCGTCATTGTTGCCGAAGACGCCGAGCCATTTGCATTTAAGTTTTTCCATCGGGGTGACCGCGAAAGGCGCGCAATAATCCCCGGCATGCACGACAAGGCTGCATCCCTCGGCATTGAAGAGGTCGACCGCCTTCTTTACCATCGGGACATTATCATGGGAATCCGACATCACGCCTATCTTCATCTATTCCTCCTGTTTGGCCGTTATTTCCCGTCCAGCATTATGACCGAAAGCATGCGGCCCGCGGCGTCCTTCTCTTTCCTGTACGAGAAGAACTCCGTATTCCTGCACGACGTGCAGATGCCGCAATCAAAGATGTTCTTGGAGCCGACGCCGCACGAAAGCAGTTGTTCGGCGTTCTCCCCGGCTATGTCGAAATAATGCCTATGCGCCATTTTAACAACTGAATCCGGAAAATGCACCAGAAATTCGCTTTTCACCTCATAGCAGCACTGCCTCAGGGCGGGGCCGAACCCCACGATAAGCTTCGACGGGTCGGACTTATAAGCCGACTTCATCAGACCAGCGACCGCCGGGGATATCCTCTCCTTCGTGCTGCGCCATCCCGCGTGCGCGATGCCGATCGCGGCGTGTTCCGGGTCGTAAAAAAATACCGGAAGGCAATCCGCGGTCCTTACCGACAGGACGACGCCCTTCACGTTCGTTACGGCGGCATCCGCGCCGGGTATCTCCGCCGATATGTCCGTCTTCGCGTCTATCCTAACGGCCCTGCCGCCGTGGACCTGCTGCAGGCGAACGATCGGCTTGTTTTCTATACCCAGGCTTTTAAGGAAATCCCCGTGCGCCGTCATCCTGTCCGAGGTCGCCTGCACTGTCATTAGAACGGCACCCCCGCGCCGAAATGGAACCTGCCTTCGCGTTTTACCCCGTTCTGGTTCAGCGGATAGCCGTAATCAAGCCGCGCGACAAACCACTTGGCCCTGAACCTGACTCCCAAGCCTACGGAATTTTGCAGGTCTTTGGGTATCTTCACCCTGTTAAGGTGCTCCCAGTTCCCGCCGACATCATAGAAGAGCGCGCCGTTGAACCATTTATATATCGGGAACCTCGTCTCTATGTTCCCGAGGACCATCGCATTGCCCCACAGGGGGAGGTTGTTCTCGTCGCGCGGGCCCAATGAGCGGGATTTGTATCCGCGGACCGTGTCATCCCCGCCGAGAGTGAACCTCTCGAAGAAAGGCACGTCGGTCGAATCTCCGTATTCGCCCATCCACCCGGCCTTGCCCCTGAATACAAATGTCACTTTCGGGTACGGCGTCGAGATGTACCACCTTCCCTCGCCGACGGCCTTCAGGAAATTGTAGCCGCCTCCGAGCGCTTTCGACGACACGCCGAATGACCCGCGGTAGTATGAGCCGTCGATCGGATACATGATGTCGTCGAGGGTGTTCCTCTCCCACGCGAAGGTCAGCGTCGATACGCCGGTCCTGCCAGTATGGCGCTTGAAATCTTCCGGAGCCCACTCGGCAACGTCGTGGACCTTCACGGTCTCGTATGAATACTTGAGGAAGCCGTGCGTATTCTCGGTCAGGCGGCTTCCGAATATGAGGTCGCCGCCGAAGCCTTCCATCTTATAGCGGCCGTCGTCCGAGGCCCTGCCGAAGGCCTCGCTGCCGCCGAAACAGTTCGTGCCAAAAAGGTTTTTCGCTATTATGCCTCCCTTGCCGCCCCTATGCCCGCCGCCGGAATATCCCTGCGCGTCGAACGCGACCCTGCTCGGAAGCATCCCGTACGACTGTATCAGGAAGGACTGTATCGGGACGTCCGGATAATATGCGAGCCCGATATCCTTCGACTTCTCCCTGTCAATGAATTCCGCGTAGAAGAACTGGAACGTCTTGGTCTTCACGTAGCCCATCTCGAAGAACGAGACGAAATGCCCCGTCGGTATCCATATCAATTTAGGCTTTCCGAGCGCGCTCCACAATTTCAGCGTGTTCGCGCGCGGTATGCTCGTGTCGAAATTCGCGTTTATCATCAGGATCGGCTTGCCCTTTATCCTGTCCGCGAATGTCAGGGGGTCTATCATGCGGACCTTCTCGTCGAGCTCCGCCGCGGAACCGATACCCTCCTCCTCGAGGCGTTGTTTGAAAAGCCGTGTCGCGAAACCGTTCCAGATTATCTCTCCCATCCCGCCGCCGCCGAGCAATATGACCATCGAGCGGACCCTGTCGTCGACGCCTGCGAGGACAGGCACCGCGATCCCGCCGAGGCTTATGCCCATCGCGCCGATCTTTTCCCTGTCTACGCGCGGCCTCGTCTCGAGCCAGTCTATCCCGCGGCGCGCCTCAATGACTATCTGCCTGAAGAGCTGGACGATAGCGTCCTCGCCGTTCTGTTTCAGGTTCTCGGCGAGCCACTTCCTGCCGAAACTGTAATCCTTCTGGTAGGCGGTCTGGACCAGCATCACGCCGATCCCGCTCGATGCGAGGGAACGGCAAAATTCGCCTTCGACCTCGGGTATCCCGCCGGCTATATGGCTCATGAAAATTATAACGGGGTATTTTTCCTGCCCCTTCGGCTCGTAGAAATCCAGGTATACCGCATTATCCGGATAATCGGTCTTGACCGAGCATGGATAACTCAGGGAGAAATGGGTATATTCGGGGGTGCCTTCCATGACCTCCGCCTCGCAGGGTGGCGGACCCTTCTCATAATCGTAGAAGCGCTCCGGGTCCATCACGCTGTCCTGCGCGAATACCGGGCACGGAAACGCCAAAATAAGGAACAACCAGATCTTCTTCATTTATTCTTTTTCATCCATTTGCTGCCCTTGCCTGTCACCCACTTGCTGCCTTCGTCTTTATTCAATTCTTTCTTTGGAAATCCTGAAGGCTTCTCTCCCGACGCAGGGCCCACAAGCGTGGCGACCATCTCATAGCCGCCCTTGTCCCCGGGAACCTTGGTCATCACTATCAATTTCTTCCCCCAGAACTCGCGCATGGGCATTATGACCTTCCCGTTCATCATCACCTGGTCGACCACGTTCTTGGGGACGTATTCCATCGGGTTCGTTATTATTATAACGTGGAACGGCGCGCGTTCGATCCAGCCTGCCTGGAGATTTCCCGCCCTGATTTTAATATTGCCGTATCCGAGGGTTCCGAGCCTCTTCTCCGCCCCGGCAGCGAGTTTCTCGGAGACGTCGACGCAGTATATCTCCCGCGCGAGCCCGGAAAAAACGGCCGCCTGGTATCCCGCCTCAACCCCTATTATGAGGACCCTCTCGTCGCCCTTGAACCCTGCCATCTTCGCGATAAGGGCCGTGAAATACGCCGGGGGCACCGCCTCATCGTCCCCCACCGGAAGGGATATGTCTTCGTACGCGTATTCCCCCATCCCGTCGGGGACGAATTTATGCCGCTCCGTCTTCCCGATGGCGTCGAGTATCTTCCGGTCCTTTATACCGCGGGACATGACCTGCGTATCTACCATCATCTTGCGTTCTCGCGCATAGTCCTCCGCGAAAGCGCACGGCAGCAGCATCAATGTGACCATGACGGCGGCAATGTTCTTCATTTCACCTGCATATATCCGGCGCCCGGGTCGACCGGCTCATCATCGATCCATAATTCGAAATGGAGATGCGCGACCATGCAAGGGTTCCACGCGTTGCCGGTCTTGCCTACTTCTCCTATTATATCACCTCTTTTGACCTTTTCCCCGCGGGCGTCGACAAAGGTCTTCGAAAGGTGGCCGTACACCGTCCTTGTGCCGTCGATATGCCGGATCGTCACATATTTTCCCATTCCCCTGCTGCTCTTCGAGACCGCCAGGCCCGACTTCCCGGCCCTCACCGGCGTACCGACCGGCGCTGCGAGGTCGATGCCAAGGTGCAGCCTTCCGCCGTTGCGTTTCGCTCCGAAGGTGCCGTCGCCGTAACCGTCGCTGCGTATCTTAGCGTCAGAGGTCGCGACCGGCAGGACGAACTTCGGCTCCATCAGATGGAACAGCAATACCTGTGCCGGTTTATACAACAAGACTACAACGGCCATGAGCGCCGCCAGGGCCAGTATTGTCTTTATCCTTTTTATTATGCCCCTCATCTGCCCCCCGCCTTTTTTACGGCCCAATCGTATATGCGGTCCATTATCTCTTCCCGCCTTGTCTCCCTCAGCAA
>JAQUSA010000041.1 GCA_028715315.1 Candidatus Omnitrophota bacterium
TATCCTCGCCGACGGTCAGCAGCGCGCCGTGCGGAACCGTATATCTTTCAATTTCGCGGCCCGTCTCGTCATTGATCGAGACCTGGCCGTTCCTGTTCAGTACGACAAAACCCTTTTCCTTCTCGGCGATCTTCAAGCTGTGGTACTTAACGGTACCCTTGTTCTTCGCCTTTATGAAGGACTGCGCGACGACACGGTAAGCCGTACCGCCGATATGGAACGTCCTCATCGTCAGCTGCGTGCCCGGCTCGCCGATCGACTGCGCGGCTATGATGCCTATCGCCTCGCCCAGCTCCACCATCCTGCCGTTAGCGAGGTTGCGCCCGTAGCACTTCGCGCAGACACCGTGCCTGGATTCGCAGGTCAATACCGACCTGATGCGTATCCTCTCGATGCCGGCCTGCTCAATCCTCTCGGCGGCGTCTTCGGTGATCTGCTCGCCGGCCGCGACGATTACCTCGTCGGTAATAATGTCAACTATATTATCGAGCGCTACCCTTCCGATGATCCTCTCCTTAAGCGAGACTACGACTTCATCGCCTTCGATTATCGCGCTTACGAAGATACCGTTAAGGGTACCGCAATCATCTTCGTTGATTATGACGTCCTGCGCCACGTCGACGAGCCTCCTGGTCAGGTACCCGGAATCGGCCGTCTTCAGGGCGGTATCAGCAAGGCCCTTTCTGGCGCCGTGCGTCGAGATAAAATACTCGAGCACCGTCAGGCCCTCGCGGAAATTCGCGGTGATCGGGCTTTCGATGATCTCACCCGACGGCTTGGCCATGAGGCCTCTCATGCCGGCAAGCTGCCTGATCTGCTGTTTAGAACCGCGCGCGCCGGAGTTCGCCATCATCAATATCGGGTTGAACTGGTCGAGCTCTTCAAATATCCTATCGGAGATCCTGTCCGTCGTCGTGGTCCAGATATCGATGACGTTGTTGTACCTTTCTCCGTCGGTGATAAGGCCTTTCCTGTACTGGCCCTCGATATGAAGGACCTCCGTGCGGGCTTCCTTGATAAGCTTATCCTTGTCCTTCGGGATATGCAGGTCGTCGACGGCAATAGAGATGCCGGCGATCGTCGCATACTCGAACCCGAGCTTCTTGAGCTTGTCGAGTATCTCGACGGTCACGTTGTGCCCGAACTGCTTATGCACATTTACTATGACGCCGTTGAGGGCCGACTTGCTCATCGGGGCGTTCACGAACTCAAACCCCGCCGGGAATACGTTATTGAATATTACGCGTCCCACGGTCGTGTCTACCAGCTTCCCGTTTATCCTTACTTTCACCTTCGAATGAAGGGCTATCTGGTCGTCCTCAAAAGCTATTACCGCCTCTTCCTTGTCGCTGAATACCTTGCCCTCGCCCTTCGCGCGTTCCTTGTCCTTCGTGAGATAGAAGCAGCCGAGGACGATATCCTGCGTCGGCGTCGTGATCGGGTTGCCGTTCGCGGGCGAGAATATGTTGTTTGTCGAAAGCATCAGCAGGCGCGATTCCATCTGCGCTTCTATGGAAAGCGGCACATGCACGGCCATCTGGTCACCGTCGAAATCGGCATTGAAGGCGGTACAGACGAGCGGATGTATCCTTATGGCCTTGCCTTCTATGAGTATCGGCTCGAACGCCTGGATGCCGAGCCTGTGGAGAGTCGGCGCGCGGTTAAGCAGCACCGGATGCTCCTTTATTACCTCATCGAGGATATCCCATACCTCGAGGCGCGCCTTCTCGACCATCTTCTTCGCGCTCTTGATCGTATGGACAAATCCCTGTTCCCTTAATTTCCTTATGATGAACGGCTCGAAAAGCTCAAGCGCCATCTTCTTCGGCAGGCCGCACTGGTTCAATTTCAGTTCCGGGCCTACTACGATGACCGAGCGGCCGGAATAATCAACGCGCTTGCCGAGGAGGTTCTGGCGGAAACGGCCCTGCTTGCCCTTAAGCATATCGCTGAGGGACTTGAGCGGGCGGTTGCCGGGGCCCAGTACGGGCCTTCCGTGGCGGCCGTTATCGAACAACGCGTCGACGGCCTCCTGGAGCATCCTCTTCTCGTTCCTTATTATGATCTCGGGCGCTTTCAGCTCGAGCAATTTCTTCAGTCGGTTATTCCTGTTGATGACCCTCCTGTAGAGGTCATTCAGGTCGCTGGTCGCGAACCTTCCGCCGTCAAGCGGGACGAGCGGGCGCAGGTCAGGCGGCAGTACCGGCACGATATCCATTATCATCCAATCCGGCTTGTTGCCCGATTTCCTGAAATTTTCTACTATCTTCAGGACCTTAGCGATCTTCTTCTGCGATTGCTCGGCCTTGGCTTTCTTGAGGTCCGCGTGCAGCTTGACGGACATCTTGTCGAGGTCGAGCTCGTTTATTAGCTCCCTTACGGCCTCGGCGCCCATCTTCGCGGTGAACTTGTGGCCGTATTTATCGAGGGCCTCCTGGTACGCCTCTTCCGTCAACAGCTGCTTCTTCTTGAGCTGCGACTCGCCGGGGTCTGTCACGATATATTCCTCGTAATAGAGTATCCTCTCGAGGTCGCGCAGGTTCAGGTCCAGAAGGGCGCCCATCCTGCTCGGCATCGCCTTGAAGAACCAGATATGTGATACCGGAGCGGCTAATTCTATATGGCCCATCCTCTCGCGCCTTACCTTCGAGAGCGTGACCTCCACGCCGCACCTGTCGCAGATTATGCCTTTATATTTTATCCTCTTGTACTTTCCGCAGTTGCACTCCCAGTCCTTCGTGGGGCCGAATATCTTCTCGCAGAAGAGGCCGTCTTTTTCCGGCTTCAGCGTCCTGTAGTTGATCGTCTCCGGCTTCTTGACCTCGCCGCGCGACCATGAACGGATGATCTCTCCGGAGGCTATCTTGATGCTGATCATATCAAAAGCCGCGGGCTCTTCCAGGCCCTTCTCTCTGGGCCTCAGGAATGCGTCGTCCTTCTTAGCTGATGCTTTGGCTGCTTGGAGGATATCGTTATTCATATTATTTTTTCTTCTCCGTCCTGACATCAAGACACAGGCTCTGAAGCTCTTTCAGTAATACATTGAAGGACTCAGGCGTCCCGGGCTGCAGAGCGTTTTCGCCCTTTACTATGGCCTCGTATATCCTTGTACGTCCCACAACGTCATCCGACTTTACCGTAAGCAATTCCTGCAGGGTGAACGCCGCGCCGTAAGCCTCGAGCGCCCACACTTCCATCTCACCGAACCTCTGGCCGCCGAACTGCGCCTTTCCGCCGAGAGGCTGCTGCGTGACGAGCGAATACGGGCCGATCGAGCGCGCGTGTATCTTGTCGTCAACGAGATGGATGAGCTTCATCATGTATATATAGCCGACCGTGACCTTCTGGTCGAAAGCTTTTCCGGTCAGGCCGTCAAAAAGCGTGACACGGCCGTCCTCGGGAAGCCCCGCTGTCCTCAATTCCTTCTTTATCTCTTCCTCTTTGGCTCCGTCGAATACCGGGGATTCCACGTGGAAACCCAGGGCTTTCGCCGCCCAGCCGAGATGCGTCTCGAGTATCTGTCCTACGTTCATACGCGAAGGCACGCCTAACGGGTTGAGTATTATCTCGACCGCCGTGCCGTCCGGCATGAACGGCATATCCTCTTCCGGGACTATCCTGGCTACGACACCCTTGTTGCCGTGGCGTCCGGCCATCTTATCGCCGACCTGCACCTTGCGCTTTGTGGCAACAAGGACCACGACCTTCTTCAGGACGCCCGCGGGAAGCTCGTCTCCCCTCTTTATCTTGTCTATCTCGCGCTCTTCCTCGTACTCGAGCTCGTTGATCTGGTCGTCGAGGACCTTGCTAATGCGCTTGATATCCTCTTCGGCTTCTTTGTTCTCGGAAAGCTTAACGTTATCGAGGTCGCACCTTTCGAGCTTCTTCAGGTCCGACTGCTTGATCGTCTTATCCTTGCCTATGAGGACTTCGCCTGTCTCGTCATCTACGAGGCTGACGGAGAGCTTCTGCCCTACGAGGATCTTCGCGAGTTTCTGGGCCTTCTGCTTCTCTATGTTCCTTATCTGGCTCTCGAATTCCTTCTTTATCTTTTCGGTCTCATTGATCTCTTTCTGGACTTCTTCCTTGGTCTTCGACTTGCCGCCCTTCCTGCTGAAGACCTTGACCTCTACGACAGTTCCCTCGACTCCGGGCGGGACTGTCAGGGAAGTGTCCCTGACGTCGCCGGCCTTCTCGCCGAATATCGCGCGAAGGAGTTTCTCTTCCGGTGAAAGTTCCGTCTCGCTCTTGGGCGTCACCTTGCCGACCAGGATGTCCCCGGGCTCGACTTCGGCCCCGATCCTGACAATGCCGTGCTCATCGAGGTTCTTAAGCGCGTCCTCGCTGACGTTCGGGATATCACGCGTCACTTCCTCGTTCCCTAGGCGCGTGTCGCGGGCCTCGCTGTCAAACTCTTCTATATGAAGGGAAGTATAAAGATCTTCCTTTACAAGCTTCTCGCTGATGATTATAGCGTCTTCGAAATTATATCCTCTCCACGGCATGAACGCTACAAGCACGTTCTTTCCGAGGGCCAGCTCCCCCTGGTCTGTTCCGGGGCCGTCGGCGATCACTTCGCCCTTCTTGACCTTCTGCCCAAGCTTCACGATAGGCGTCTGGTTAACGCATGTATCGGCGTTCGAGCGCATGAACTTGCGCAGCCTGTAGGTCTTGTCGCCGATCGTTATCTCGTCGGCCTGGACCGACCTTACCACTCCTTCTTCAACGGCGACTACGACCGCGCCGGAATCCTTGGCGGCCCTGTATTCCATGCCCGTGGCGACAAGCGGAGCTTCCGTGGTCATGAGGGGCACGGCCTGGCGCTGCATATTCGAGCCCATAAGCGCGCGGTTCGCGTCATCGTGCTCGAGGAACGGTATCAGGCTCGCGGCGATGGAGACCAACTGCCTTGGGCTCACGTCCATGTAGTCCACTCTCTCCCTCGGCGTCAGCGGGAAATCACCCTTATGCCTGCAGAGCACGTCGCTTTCAAAGAACCTTCCCGACGATTCGAGCTTTGCGTTCGCCTGCGCGATGATGTATTTGTCTTCCGTATCCGCGGAAAGATAGTCTATCTTCTCGGTCGTCCTGCCCTTCTCGGCCTTCCTGTAAGGCGTCTCGATGAAACCGAACTCGTTTATCTGCGCGTAGGTGCACAGGGAAGCTATAAGGCCTATGTTCGGGCCTTCAGGCGTCTCTATAGGGCAGATGCGGCCGTAATGCGAATGATGGACGTCGCGGACCTCGAAACCGGCCCTTTCCCTTGAAAGGCCGCCGGGCCCGAGCGCGCTTAAACGGCGCTTGTGGGTCATCTCGGCGAGCGGGTTCGTCTGGTCCATGAACTGCGACAACTGTGAACGTCCGAAGAAATCCCTTATTACGCTTGAAACTAATTTAGAATTAATCAGGTTATGCGGCATTATGTTCTCGAGGTCATATATAGAGAGCCTTTCCCTTATGGACCTTTCGAGCCGCGCGAGCCCTATCCTGAACTGGTTCTGTAGCAATTCCCCGACCGTACGTATGCGCCTGTTTCCGAGATGGTCGATATCGTCTATCTCGCCCTCACCGTTCTTCAGCTTGATCAGGCACTTGATTATAGCGACCATGTCCTCGGGGGTGACGGTCCTCTGGTCCAGCGGAAGGTTGACTCCGACTTTCCTGTTGACCATATGCCTGCCGACGCGTCCGAGGTCATACCTCTTCGGATCGAAGAATAGCCTGTTTATCAGGTTCTGCGCCGATTCCACCGTGGCGGGATCTCCGGGGCGCAGCTTCCTATATATATCTATTAACGCCTCGTCCCTCGATTTGACGTGGTCCTTAAGCAGCGTATGCTCGATCTCCGGAGAGACCTGCCTAAGCAGCTGGATAGACCTGACATGGTGCTTATCCCAAAGGTCCTCAACGAGGTCCTTATCGAGTTTCTTATATTTAAGGTTTATTACGTCCCCGGTCTTTTCATCAGTCACGTCCGCGGCTATCGTGTGGCCGACCAGGTCCTTAAGGTCCTGTTTCTCCTTAAGCGTCTTCGTCTCGACGCCGCAGAACGCGTCGAGGATGTCCGTATCGGTCGAATAGCCCATCGCGCGCAACAGCACGGTAGCGACGACCTTCTTGCGCCTGTCTATGACGGCGTGGAGGCAGTCGTTAACGTCGAACTCAAACTCTATCCACGATCCCCTGTAGGGTATCACCCTCGCGGAGAAGAGCTTCTTCCCGTTCGGGTGCGTCTCTTCCTCGAACGACACGCCGGGAGAGCGGTGCAGCTGGCTCACGATGACCCTCTCGTCGCCGTTGATGATGAAGGTCCCCGTCGTAGTCATCAGGGGCAGTTCGCCCAGATAGACTTCCTGTTCCTTTATGTCCTTTTTGCCCTTAAGCCTGATCTTGAGCTTAAGCGGTACGGCAAAGGTCATTCCGAGCTTCAACGATTCGAAATCGTCGTACTTCGGCTTCCCGAGAGAGTAGCTGACATACTCGAGCTTATACGCTCCGTCCGGGCTCTCTATTGGGAAGAATTCGTGGAATACCTCTTCAAGGCCCTCATTCTCCCTCTTGGACTTCGGGAGGTCAGCCTGGAGGAAATCCTCGTAAGAACGCACCTGAATATCCAGGAGATTCGGCATCTCATAGAGTTCAGGTAATTTCGCGTAATTCTTCCTTTTAATCGCCATATGCTATCCCTGGGTTTGGTTTAGTGGGACGTTATTTAAGTTCGACCTTCGCTCCGGCCGCTTCAAGCTTCTTCTTTATCATTTCAGCTTCCTCTTTCGGTACGTTCTCTTTCACCGGCTTCGGAGCTGTATCGGCGAGGTCCTTGGCTTCTTTCAGGCCGAGGGTAGTTACCGAGCGGATCTCTTTGATGACGTTGATCTTGTTGGCGCCGCAATCGGTCAATACTACGGTGAAAGACGACTTCTCTTCCACGGCGGCGGCAGGCGCACCGGCCGGGGCAGCTGCAGCAGCCATCGGGGCGGCAGCGGTCACACCGAACTTCTCTTCCATAGCCTTAACAAGCGTCGAAAGCTCGAGGACACTCATCTCCTCGACCGACTTCATTATGTCATTCAACTTCTTGCTAAGTTCCACTTTCTCCGTTACTTCTGCCATCTTAGCCTCCTTCTCCTTCTGTTTTATTTGACTTCTTTTTTCTTTGATATCTCGTTAATCACCCTAACGAGCTTCTGTAAATTCCCGTTCAACACATAGACAAAACCGGATATCGGCGCCTTCATGCCTCCTATGACCCTGGCGAGCATGACTTCGCGCGGCGGCATCGTGGCCAATTCCTTGAAACTCTCTATCGAGATGACCTGGCCGTCGACATATCCGCCCCTTATGGCCATGTTCGTCTCGGCTTTCGAGAAATCGTACAGTATCTTCGAGGCCTTTGTCGGGTCATCCTTCGAGAAGGTGATGCCTGACGATGTTTCCGCCATGTCGCATAGCGGGTCGAGCTTTTGCTTCTTAAGCGCAAGCTTCAGTATCGACCTCTTTACGACCTTCAGCTCGGACGACGACTTCTTGAGCGTCTTCCTGAGCTTCTCGGTCTTCGAGGCCTTGACCTTTTCGAAATTCACGAAAAAGAGGTACGGGTTCTTCTTGATAAGCCCCGCGACCTCGTCTACCATCAATCCCTTTAACTTACGGCTTAGTTTTTCCATCTCTCGTTAACCCCTTGCCAGATTCGAAAGGTCCAGCCTGACGCCGGGACCCATTGTCGTCGATATGGCTATCGATCTGATGTAATTTCCCTTCAGAGTCCCGGGCCTCGCATGCTGCACCGCCTCTATAAGGGTGTACGCGTTATCGTAGATCTTACCGTCCTCGAAAGAAGCCTTCCCTACCGAGATATTTATGTTCGATATCTTGTCCATCTTGAACTCGACCTTGCCCGCCTTGACCTCTTT
>JAQUSA010000042.1 GCA_028715315.1 Candidatus Omnitrophota bacterium
GCCAGCCCTTCTCCGTCGGTTTCGTCCCCGCGGCACTTATCGCGAATATCTCCTCGCCGCTCAGGGCCTCGTTCCCTTCGCAGAACGGGCATTTCGCGTCGAAGGGCGGGATCCCGGGAGCGGCCGGGATGTCCTTCTTGAAATCTTCCGGCCTCCTTGCCCTCTCGGTCGCTATTATAACCCACCTTTTTGTCGCGGGGTTCTCCCTGAGTTCGGGCATCTATTTGCCTCCTTCCTCTCTATAGAGCACCGATATCACGATAGACAGGATGAGTATCCCGAATACTACCCCGAGCGAAACCGTGATCGGGATCTCATAGAAATGGGATACAAGCATCTTGACGCCGACGAAGCACAATATCGCGGATATCCCCAGCTTCAGGTACCGGAAGAGGCCCATCATCCCGGATATTACGAAGAAGAGCGAGCGCAGGCCCAGTATCGCGAAAATGTTAGAGGTATATACGATGAAAGGGTCCGTAGTTATCGCGAGCACCGCCGGTATCGAGTCCATCGCGAATATGACGTCGCTGGACTCGATCAAAAGCAGCGCTATGAGCAGCGGCGTCGCGGACCAGAGCCCGCTGTGCGAAACGAAGAACCTGTCGTCATGGTACTCGGGGCTCACGCGGAAGAATTTCCTGAACAGGCGCAGGACCGGGTTCTTCTCGGGATCAAACTTCTCTTCCTTCTTGAAAGCGAGCTTGAACGCGGTAAATACCAAAAACGCGCCGAATATGTATATTATCCAGTCGAACGCCCTGAAGAGCCCTACGCCGACGGTTATGAACAGGGCCCTCATCACTATCGCCCCGAGAATGCCCCATTTCAGCACGCGCGGCTGGTATGCGGGAGGTATCCTGAAATACTCGAATATCATTATGAAGACGAAAAGGTTATCGACGGAAAGCGATTCTTCTATTATATAACCTGTCAGGAACTCGAGCGCCTTTATCTTCCCGAGCATGAAATAGATACCGGCGCAGAATATAAGCGCCGCGCTGACCCATATCGCGACCCATCCGAGCGCTTCCTTCAGCTTTACCGCATGCGACTTCTTGTTCAGCACAAACAGGTCAAGGTACATCATCGCGGTTATCGCTACGCCGAAAATCACCCACAGTTCTATACGCGCAGTCATATGCTGTCTATCCCCCTCCGCAGGCAGGACATTTATTGTCCTGTTTGAATTCCGATATCTTTATATTACCCGTAAACGCATCGTACCGTAATAGCCTCCCTGACAGCACCTTCCCCGCGCCCATGAGGTATTTTATCGCTTCGGTCGCCTGCAATGTCCCGATCACGCCGGGGACGGAGCCGAGGATCCCTGCCTGCCGGCAGTCGCGGAATGACCCGGGCGCGGGCAGTTCGGGAAAGAGGCACCTGTAACACGGCTTTCCTCCGGGCAATATGAAAGTCAGCTGGCCTTCCGACGCGTATATACCGCCGTGCACGAGGGCCTTTTCCGCGGAGACGCAGGAATCGTTCAGCATATATTTTGTCTCGAAATTATCGCTGCAATCAAGCACCACATCGTAGCCCTCAATGAGGCCATTTATATTGTCCCGGCCGGCCCTTAACTTATACGTCCTGATGTCCGTATCCGGATTGATCTCTTTTAGCCTCTTCTCCGCCAGCGCTATTTTGGGTTTATCTACATCGCCGGTCGAATACAATACCTGCCTGTGCAGGTTGGAAAGCTCGAGGTCGTCGCCGTCCACAAGGCCTACGGTACCGACGCCGCAGGAGACGAGATACATCGCCGCCGGAGAACCGAGGCCTCCGGCCCCTATCACCAGCGCTTTCGATGACAACAGCTTCCGCTGGCCCTCCTCGCCTACCATAGGCAGGATGACCTGCTTGCGGTATCTCTCCCGCGCGGCAGAGGTAAGTTCACGCGACATCTACCGGCTCCTCTTTTACCAGGCCGGCCGCTATCCTGAAAGAGCGGACTTCGGGCGCGCCGCCCATCAGTGAGATTATCAGGTATGAACAGCCCGGATGCAGGGCCATCCTGATATCCTTTGAAGACGGATAGGGCCTGGAGTCCGGATGGGAATGGTATATGCCGATCATGTCATCGCCTTCGGCGCGCATCCGCCTGGTTGCCTCTAACTGGTCCTTGATAGATACCGAGTAGCTCATAGTCCCTTGTCCGGCGTTCACCATACGGTAGACCTTCGATACCATGTTCTCCTTTCCGGCAAGGAACCCGCAGGCTTCGCCCGGAAACGCCTTCCTGGCGTGGCCTATGATATCTTCAAGATCGGATCTTTTTAGCGATATACTCATTTTAATATGAATCTGAGCAGCCTCAACAGGAAATACGTCATTATAGAGGAGGAGAACGGGACAATCACCCAGATCAGGACTGTCCTCGTAAAATGATGTTTCTTGAGGCTCTGCATTATTCCGAGGTCGGCGCATCCGAGCCCGGTCAGGCTGGCCGCCACGGTGACTGAGACCGAAAGCGGTATGCCGTTGATCGCCGCCACGAACAGGGCCGTCGCGCAGATAAGTTCTATCATAATAGCCCTGACAAACCCGATCTCTCCCATCTCCCTTTCGTCCTTCTCGAGCGCGCCCTTTCCGAATATCAGGGCGCCGGCAGCGATACCCGCGCCGCCGAGAAGCAGGGCCCAACTGTTGTCCGTGAAACCTGCGGCCACTATCGGGGCCATCGCCTTGCCCACGCCGTTCGCCCCTCCGGCAAACGCGACAAAACAGCCCGAGAACGTCAAAAGGGCCCCAAGGGCCATTTTGACCTTAGGCCCTTCCTTAAGAAAACGGAAATAGCTTACCGGTTTGAAATTCAGCACCTTCCCTGCTATGAACGCGACGCCGAAAGCCGCTATAGGCGAGATGAACCACCATACGAGGATATCCACGAACCTCTCGGTGTTCAGGCATTCGAAATATATTCCGACGGCCGCGAAGGAAGATACTATTGCGTATGTCGTGGGTATCGATACCTTGAATATGTTCGAGATGAAATCGAATGCGGCGGCGACGGCCATAACGACAAAAACAACGTAGAATACGGACTTGAAGGTCCTGACCGGGACAAGCCCTTCGCTGAGGGTCTTAAGGACGGGGAGTCCCGAGATTATAGCGCCGAGGATGACAAATACGGCTATAAGCGTCAGGGCTTCCTTCCTCGTGCGCGCGCCGGTCCTGTATGCCGCCTCCATCTCCGCCGCGGCATTGTTGGCGCCGACGTTCATCGCGAGGAACACTGCGATAAGGACTATCAGGAATGCCATAACGGCAATTATACCAAATCAGGCGTAATTTTGGTAGCGGGAACGGATCAGGCTTCTTTTGTGACCCTCAGGACTTCCGCAACCGTCGTGGCCCCCGCCTTGACCTTTAAGGTACCGTCGTCGCGCAGCGTCTTCATGCCGGCGTCGACGGCGGCTTCGTGTATCTGCGTGGAAGAGACCTTCCTGCTTATAAGCTCTTTCATTTTGTCGTCCAGCGCGAGTATCTCGAATATGCCTGTGCGTCCCGCGTATCCGGTCTCGAAGCAGCGGCGGCATCCGGTCTCCTTATAGAAGACAGCCTTGTCTTCGATGGCCCCGAGGCCCAGCAGGTCCAACTCCTCTTTGCCCGGCGTATATGGTTTCCGGCAGTTAGGGCAAAGCGTCCTGACCAGCCTCTGCGCGACTATGGCGATCACCGACGTCCCTACGAGGAATGGCTCGACGCCGATATCTATCAGCCTCGTTGCCGCGGAGGCGGAATCGTTCGTATGCAGCGTGGAGAAGACGAGATGCCCCGTCAGCGCGGCATGTATGGCGATGTCTGCGGTCTCCTTGTCCCGTATCTCTCCGATCATTATGACATCGGGGTCCTGGCGCACCATCGAGCGAAGCCCCGCCGCGAACGTCAACCCGGCTTTCGTGTTTACCTGCGACTGCCTTACTCTCGGTATCTCATACTCAACCGGGTCCTCGAGCGTCATGATGTTCTTGTCGAGGCTATTGACCTTGTTCAGCGCGGCGTACAGGGTCGTCGTCTTCCCGCTTCCGGTCGGGCCCGTTACAAGGATCATGCCGAACGGGCGCTTGATCGCTTTTTCTATTTTCTTCAGGTTGTCCGGCGCGAAGCCAAGCCCTTCGAGCTCGAGAAATGCCCTGCTACGGTCCAATATCCTCAATACGACATTTTCACCGCTCAGCGTAGGGAACGTAGAGACGCGAAGGTCGACGCTCTTTCCGGCGACAGTCGTCTGGATCCTCCCGTCCTGCGGCAGCCTCTTCTCCGCGATGTCCATGTTCGACATTATCTTTATCCTCGATATTATCGCGGCCTCGTACTTCTTGGGCAGTTCCGGTATCTCGCGGAGTATGCCGTCTATGCGGTAGCGGCAATAGAAATGGCCCTGGTCCGGCTCAAGGTGTATATCGCTGGCTCCGAGTTCAACGGCCTTAGTGACAAGCGTATCCACTACCTGTATGACGGGCGCAAGGCTCGCGACCTCTATGAGTTCTTCTACTTCCTTCCTCGGCGCGGCGGACTGCCCCGGAGATTGCGCCATATACGCGGGTTTGGCCGGCCCAGCGTATTCCTTTTCTATCTGGTTCCTTATCTCGGAGACCGGCGAGAATACCGGCCTGACATTCAGCTTAGTAAGGCCCTTGATCTCATCCTTCACGGCTTCATCAGTCGGGTCCGCCATCGCGACCGTAAGGTTGCGGCCCGCCTGGTAGACGGGTATCAGCGTATATTTCCTGCAGACAGATTCCGGCACAAGTTTTATCGCGGCGGCCTCGATGGAATATCTGGACAGGTCCATGAACGCGAGCCCGAGCTCTTCGCTGAGGGCTTTCGCTATCAGGTGCTCCGGGGCGTATTTCCTCCTGGCCAGGATCAAACCCAGGAACTCGCCGCCGGGGCCCTTCTGGTCCTGCAGCGCTTCGTCCATCTGCTTGCGGGTTATTATGCCCTTCTCTACGAGGGATTCTCCTATCATTTACTTTCCTTTTTTTCCTTGATCTCTCTCCACATTAGCGTGCCGATGCCGGATTTCGCTATGCGCCCGAACGTCACCTTGCCCGCCTTTATCCTGAGGCCAAGCTCGGTCTGCGGTATTATGCCGACTTCTTCGGCCTCGGTATCGGAGACCGGTATCCTTATCTGCCCGTTTATAAACCTGACCGGGGTCACGGTCGACATCGATGAAGCGCTCAGGTTGTCGAGGCCCTCTATAAGGGCTATGAGTATCTCCAGGTTGTTCTCCGAAGTGATCACGCGCCCCTGGTCATCAACGAGCTGTATCAGCACCTCGGCCGTGCCTATAGGCGAGGTCGTGTCTATCACCACAATTGTAGCATTTCTTACCTCAAACTGCGAGCTTTCCGCGGACAGGCTGCCTTGCGCTTCGCGCGCTTTTATCGTGTATTTCCCTGTAGCTTTTGCCGAAACGGTAAAGATATGCTTGCCCTGGTCGCGCGGCACAAAATCATATGACGCGGGCAGGTTTAAGCTGGAGCTGGCTGTGATGGATACCGGGCCGGTGAAGTTAGGTATCGGGCTGCCGGCGGCATCATTGACGTCGATCCCGGCCGGGATGATCTCCCCGATATAGAAATAATCCCTTCCCGGCGGCGGCTCCGGCACCGTCACCTTCAGGGCGGCCGCATTGAACTTGATATTCGCGGATTCAACGTACCTGCCGGGATACTTCCGGTCCTCCGCTTTTATCTTAACGGTGCCCCAGCGGTTATAACTTACCGGCAGGGCGGCTTTTCCGGACGAGAAGATCTCCCCGTTTATCGTACCGGGCAGGAAGGACGCGCCGTCGGCGCTTGCCGGATCGACAAAGACGGGTGAAAGCCTCATATCTCCCTTATAATTCGGGGTAAGCTGGCCGGCCAGGTTCTTCGCCTCCACGGATATATCGAAGCTCCTGCCCGCCGCCTGCGGGCCTTTGGCGCTTATCGAGAAATACGACGGCATGAATTCGACGGACCCCGAAGTGCCGCTGAGTTCGGGGTCATCCTTGTCCTTTACGGTAACCGCTATGACGCCCGCATCGGGATAGCTCAACACAGGCTCAAGCACGCCGCGGGAAAATCCGGACGCTTCCTGCCTGGATAATTGCTTCGTGCCGGCCGACGGTGAGATATAATCCGCCTCCAGGATCACGGTGCCGGAGTAATCGAGGTTAATGTTGCCGTCCTCGTCCTTCGCGGTTATCGTAAGCTTGAAATCCTCGCCCGCCGCCTGCGGCGTCGTTGAAGCGACGGTAAAATGCGCGAGCCTTTGCATGATCCGCTGTTGCTGCAGCGCGTCCTCCCACCCTATCTCCGGATATTCGGCGGCCGAAATGAGGGGCCTGCCCACCGCGGAATCTTTATAATAAAATGTGACGCCCTGGCTGAATTTTGGGATGACCACCTGGGTCACGTTGACCCACGGGTCCTTCCTCAGCGAGAATTTCCCTCCGGAAGAAGTGGATTTAAGCTCAAGCGTATAGTCATCCAGCGCTGTCTGGGGCGCCGAATCCGCGTCCTGCAGTTGGACGGTAATTGGCCCGGAGACCTCGTTCTGCGCTATAACCTGCGGCGTATTTATGAATTCGAGCCTGTAAATATACGAGATCGATATGTCGTCAACGTACGAATTGGCCCTTCCTGAAGAAGAATACGCCCCGTGGAAATTATATTTACTGAGCTTATTTACCGAAGTGTCTATGAACTGCAGGCCGGACTTTACGGGCACGAACTGGACATTAGGCGTGTTATACGGCGATATATAGAGGTCGTATTTGTGGGCCGAAAAATCAAGTTTAAGCGTTACGGTATACCATTGGCCCGTCTCGTAAGTCAGGCCGGTATCTACCCAGCCGGAGCCGCTGCTCGCGAGTATCTTCCCCGTATAATCGAAAGTCACCGCGGCGATGCCCGTTGCCGGGACTCCCCTCTGCTTGTTGCCTGACGCCGCCATCACGTCATAGCTTACCCATGTCGGTGACACTCCGCCGTAATCCGCGGGGCGCCCGGCGCTGACGGTCGGCGATGCGTCGGTTATCCTGAGGCTGCGCCCCGTGCCGTCGGGAGTGGTCTGGTCGTCAACGACGGCGTTATTATCCCCGCCCTGCGTAACAACCCAGTTGTCCTGGCCGTTTATCGTGACGCCGGGATTACGCCCGCTGAAATCCTCGAGATAGCTGTCGGTAACGGCAAACGCCGTGCCCGCAGCCAGCATCAGAAGCGCGGAAAAATATTTAATGCGTGACGACGTGGACATATCCGGTTGGCCTGTCTCCCGCTTTTTCGGTTATGCAATCATCCAGCTTGAAAGTGTCCGCCTCGACCCTGGCCCCCGGCGTTTTGGCCAATAAGTTCAAAAGCAATAACGCGGCGATCACCGCCAAAAGCGTGTTCGTTACAGTTGTGCTTTTCATCTTCCTCTCCTTTATCGCGTTGTGACGGCGACCAATATGCCGTTCTTGAATTGCATCGTCGCGACCGTCCCTCCGGCAGAACCGTCGATATTATACGTGCCGGTGAGGCCAGCGGTACCGTCGGAGGACTTGAACGCGCCCGTGCCGCACTGGACCGAGCCGCTTCCGCCGGCCGTGATATTTCCGTTGCTGGTAGTGGCTATATTGCCGTCGACCGAGACGTCTCCGCCGGCGGGATCTATCGTTATGTCATCTGTGCCCGCCGACGAAAGCGTAAGAAAATTATATGTCGCGCCGCCCCTGTTGAAATTCATTATGTCTATGCCTCCATCCCTTCCGAAGTTGACCGTGGTCGCGACGGCAGTGCTCTGCAAATTGCCTAATGTGAACGTTCCGGCGTTATA
>JAQUSA010000043.1 GCA_028715315.1 Candidatus Omnitrophota bacterium
CCGTCTTCGCCTGCAATGCCGTGTTCTCCTGCGCCTCCAGGAAGGCGCATTGCGCCGACGTCAGGTTCTCCTTCGCGAGCTTGATCCGGTTGAGTGTCTTGCCGAAATCCCAGATAAGCTGTTCGACGCCCGTCGATTCCGTCGCGGTGTTATATCTTTTCGCGAAACCGCTCATCGACGCCATCGCTTCGCTGCCCGGGCCCAATGTTATCTTCGAGGTATCATAATGGGCATAACCGAGGTTTGTGGACGCCTGCGGAAGATATGCGGACTTCGCGGCGCCGATCATCGCCCTGTTGAAATCGACGTTGCTGACCGCCTCTTTCAATTTCGGGTTATTGGCAAGCGATGCCTTGACGCAATCATCGACTGTGAGAACGGGAAGCTCCGCAGGGAATCCTACCGCGCCGCCCATCAGGGCCAGGACCGTAAAGAATGCTATAATCTTGCCGATAAGATCCATCACATCGTCCTCTTGAACGTCAACGTCGCCAAAAATAACATGAATGCGGTAAAGCACGCGAGGAACATCAGGTCTCCGCGCACCGCGACAAAACCGGAACCCTTAAGTATCAGTTCCTTGAAAGCATGGACCGCGTAGGCCTCCGGATTTACCGTCGCGAAAGTCCTGAGCCAGCCCGGGAGGCTCTCTATGGGGTATACCGCTCCGCTGGGGAAATAGAATATAACGTTCAGGAAACCCACCAGCACGCCGACTATCCTCGGATGGTCCGCCCTTCCGAGGACCGTGAATATCATGCTCAAAAGCCCGAGCGCGGTAAGGATCATCGTCGCCAGCAACAGGATGAAAGTGTTCGCGCCTCCCGCGAGCTTTATGCCGGTTATCAGCAGGCCGCCCACCATGACTATTATCGACATTATCGTCGTAATGAGCACTCCGCTCATTATAGTGCCGGCAACGATGTCAAAACGCGTAAGCGGCGTCGACAGGTAGCTCTCGTGTATGCCGAGGAACTTATCCATGACAAGGCTGAACGCGCCGGTAAATGTAGTGCCCATGAATATCGCCATGACGATAATGCCCGGGACAAGCGAGGCGTCGTAATCTATCTTCTTATAAAGCTCTAGGGCGCGCAGCTGCGGCCGCGACCTGTCGGGGCGGACCGCCGTATATTCCGTTTTGAGATAAGCCGTCGCCCTGGATACGGCGCCTGAGATGCTGTTCGCGGATATCGAATCGGTGTTATCCAACAACAACCCGACCTGCGGTTCCACGTTCTTGACCACGTCCCTGCTGAAATCGGGCGGTATTATTATTACCGCTTTATAGAACCCGTCCCTTACCATATCGACGGCCTTCTTCTGGTCGTTCTCCCTCGTTATTTCGAGGGTGCGGGGGCCATCCTCGAGCGCCTGCATCAGTTCAACGACGCGCCTCGCGTAAGGGCCCTTATCCTGGTCGACGAGCAGGACCGGCAGGTGCTTCAGTTCGCCCTGGAACGAGTTGCCCATTATTATAAGATACATCAGCGGCATGAATATGCTCGCTATTATGACGAACGGGTTCCGTATGAACCTCTTTAAGTCCCTCTCCGTTACCGCAAGCGCCCTCATAATATCCTGCCTCCCGGCATCTGCCTTGGGGCTCCGGCGCCTATGAGGAAGCTGACCTTCTGCGCTTCCGTCTCCCGTATCGTCTTGCCCGTGTAATGTATGAAGACGTCCTCGAGCGTCTGTTCGTGTATGGCGAGGTATTGCGTCGTGACGCCCATCTTCTTGAACTCCTCAAAGAGCGCCGGCATGGATCTTGCCGCGTCCTCGACGTATATCCGGAAGCTCTCGTCCTTCTCGGTAATGCTCTTGATGAAGCTTATCGCTTTCAGTTTTTCCATGGCTTCCGGCCCGGCATTGCCCAATGTGACCTCGATGATGTCGAAGCCGCCGATGCTCCTCTTCAGGGCAGACGGCGAATCGAGCGCGACGATCTTGCCGTAATCGACTATCCCGATCCTGTCGCAGAGGACATCGGCCTCGTCCATGTAATGGGTCGTGATGAAAATCGTCAGCTTCGTCTCCTCGCGTATCTTCTGGAGAAGCTCCCAAATTACGCGCCGCGACTGCGGGTCGAGGCCTATAGTCGGCTCATCCAGGAACAGGATATACGGCTTATGTATGAGCCCGCGAGCTATCTCGAGCCGGCGCCTCATGCCGCCGGAATATGTCGCGACAAGGTCCTTCGCCCTGTCTTTCAGGTCGACCTTGTCGAGCAGGTAATCTATGCTCTTCTTGCGCTCCTGTTTCGGCATATCGAAATATTTCCCGTAGATATTCAGGTTCTCATAGGCCGTCAGGTCGAGGTCGCTCGTTAGCGCCTGCGAGACGACGCCGATCTCGCGCCTGACGAGCGACGGGTGCTTGACGACATCCGTACCCCTTATATTCGCATGGCCCGAAGTAGGCTTCATCAGGCATGTAAGTATCCTTATAAGCGTGGTCTTACCCGCGCCGTTGGGGCCGAGGAAGCCGAAAATCTCGCCTTCGTTGACGGAGAAACTGACGTCATCTACCGCCCTGACGGACGGGAACTGTTTTACTATATTTTTTACTTCTGCCGCGTATGCCATATCTTACCGAGTGTCCCCAAGTGACACGTCCCCGAAAGTTGCTGTGGCTGTCATGCCCTGCTTCAGCAATCCCTTCGGCTCGTCGATCCTGACCTTGACCCTGAACGTCTTTATATCCTGGCGCCCGCGCTTCACGTCACGCTGGGTCGCGAATTCGCCCTCGCTGTTTATCTCCGTGACCCTGCCGGTAAATACCTTCTCGGCAAGCGAGTCAGCCCTTATCTTCACGATATCGCCGAGCTTTACATGGGATACTGCCGTCTCTTCCATGTCTACGCGCAGCCAGATATATTCCAGGTCCACTATGGTCAGGACGGTGGAGCCGGCCGGCACGAACTCCCCGGGCTCGTAAGCCCTTAATGTAACGGCTCCCGATATCGTGGATTTAATGACCGTATCGTCAAGGTTGACCTTCGCGACCCGCAGCGCCGCCTCCGACTGCTTGACGCCGGCCTCGGCATAGGACTTCTGCGCCTCCGCCTTGTTCAGGTCTGCAACGGCAGTATCGTATGCGGTCTGCGCCTTATCGACATCGTTTTGCGCGACCAATTTTTTCTCCAATAGCCTGGCATTCCTCTCCAGGTCGCGTTTAGTGTCGACGATCCTGACTTTGGCTTTCTCGATATCCGCGGCCGCGTTCAAGAGGCTCGCTTTCGCGACATCAAGGTTCGCCTGCGCCTGCTCATATTCGGCGGTCTTTTTCTCGGGGTCAAGGAGTATGGCCGTCTCACCGTCCTTTACATAATCGCCTTCCCGGAACCTGATCTCCTTGATGCGCTCGGTTATCTTCGGGCTCAGGTTGACCTCCGTACCCTCGATTATACCGGTAGTCTGGAACATGCCCTTGGCAAGTTTTCTCGGCAGCAGGAAGGCTATGACACCCGCGGCCAGCGCCGCAATTGCAAGGATCGCTATCGACCTTATTATTTTCGTTTTCATTTCAGGATACCTCCGAAGAACAACTTTTTAATATTCTCTTTCGCTTCCTTCGCCGTGAACGGGACTTCCTCCAATAATATAGCGATAAGCGTGATCTGCATCATGCCTATCAGGTTCAGCGCGGTTATCTTAGGGTCGACAGGCTTGAAGGCGCCTTTATCGATGCCTTCCTTTATTATTTCCTGAATTATCCGGGCGTAAGGCAGGATGCCGTTCTTGAGCGCTTCCTTGAATATCATAGGCGCGCCGCCGGACCTGTTGAACAGTATCCTGAACAGCCCGCCTCCTCGGGTCACCATCTCTATGTGGAGGTCGATAAGCCTTTCGAGCCTCTTATCGGGAGAAGGGATATGCGATATGCCGTCGACCACATACGCCCTGAGCTCGGAAGACTTCTCCCTGACCATGTTCGCGCATAATTCGTCCTTGCTCCTGAAATAATGGTATATTATGCCTTCGGAGACGCCCGCCTGGCGGGATATCTCCTGTGTTGTCGCGCGGTCAAAACCTTCTTTTGCGGCGACAACCATAACGGCGTCTATTATCTTACGCCTGGTATCTGTCTGTTGCACTGCTGCTTGCGCCATCGGCTCTCCTATTGAGTGAGCACTCACTCAATAATGAATTATACCCCTATCCCGCTGTATGTCAAGGTGGAAATTAAAAACTGAGGTTACCTATCTCCTGCAGCATCTTTTCGCGGGTATCGTTCGAAACTGTCGGCACGGAATGGAAGAATTTATGCAGTATTACCTCTATACCGCATAACCCGAAAGTGCCTGTATCCGTCGTCTTTCCGATGGCATCCTTTATACCGTTCTTATTATAATCCTCCTCCGCCCCGCCCGTCGTGTTGAGGATTATTGCCTTCTTGCCGTTCAACAACCCCCTGAGGCCCTTCTCGTCGGCGGTATAGGCGAAACCGAACGAGAGCACCCTGTCGATATAACCTTTCAGTATGGCCGGCTGCCCAAACCACCAGACCGGATGGATGAATATAAGCGTGTCGGCATTCTTTATGAAGTCCTGCTCCCGTTTGATATCCTCGGGGGGCTTGCCCTGTTTGAACCCGGCAAAGTCGCTGCCTTTCAATACCGGGTCGAACCCGAGCTCATAGAGGTCCCGCACGTCATATTGCCTGCCTTCCCTTTCCAGTTTAGCTTCGACCTTCTCCCTTATCGCGTGGTTGAAACTCTTGGGATTGGGGTGCGCGTAGATTATCAGGTATCTCATTGCCGCCCCTCAGGGAGCTCCTTTCCGAATATCTCGAACTCATAAAGCGAATATCCGTACTTAGTCTTACGATCGGTCCCGTACATGCGGACGAACCTGCCGACCGTGTTCAATCCCATTATCTCTTCCGTCCCTCCCTCGGCCCTATCGGTCGAATAGAAGGTATTCCATTCCCTGGCATCATCGGATACCTGCAGTTTGAATGCCTTTGCGGCCGCGGCCTCCCATTCGAGCCTCACGGCTTCGATGACGCAGGGCTTACCCAGGTCTATATATACCCACTGCGGATCGAAGAACTCGGACGACCACCTGCTGTTCATGTCGCCGTCGGTCACGTACTTCGCGGGCATCGCCTCGCTCTCGCAGGTGGAAGCGCCGGCATCTTTTCCCCGGGAAATGAGCTTTGGCGCGCCCGGGTCAACGGCAAAAACGGCGGATATTCTCTTGTGCTTGTTCATCTGGACCCTGGCGGGATTATCCGACCCGAGCGACGGGTCTCCCGTCCATCCGGCGAACTTATAACCGATCTTCGGCATGGCGGTAAGCTTGACCTTCTCGCCCTTGTTGTATCTCGGCAGGCGCGGATCGACGGTTATCCTGCCGTTCTCCGCGGATGTCATCAGAAAAAATGTCCCCGGTATCTCTTTCGCATAAACCCTGACGTAATCTATCTCGTGGAACTGCGGGAACACCGTAGTCGCGTCAGGATTGCCGGGCATTATGCCGCCGACGGCCGTGTTGAGAATTATATAGAACGGCTCCTTCGGGACATTCCTTGCCCACGAGGACCTCTGGATCCCGTCTATGAACCAGCGCAGCTCGCCCTCGTCCCACTCGAGCGCGTATACGTGGAAATCCCGCGTGTAGTCCGGCCCGGCGAATATCTTTGTATCGTACCGGTTATGGGGATAGACGCCGTAATGATTGGTCATGTGTATGATGTTCGGCTTGCTGCCTACGAGCTCCATGATGTCTATCTCGGGGGGCCATCCTCCTTTTTCCGGCATCATCCAGTGCGCCGGCCACATGCCCTTAGTGCCGGGAAGCTTCGCGCGCACCTCGACCCTGCCGTACTGGAACGCGAACCTGCCCTTAGTCTCTACCAGGCCTGACGTATATGCGCGCCCGCCCATGGTCTCCTTATCGCTCTTTAATACCAGCTTGCCGTTCTTGATATAGACGTTCTTCGGCGTATAGTACTGGAGCTCGTTGTTCTTGACCAGCGCGGCATCCTCGATATACCATTTCTTCCTGTCGACGCTCTCGCCGGAAAACTCGTCGTTCCAGAGAAGGTACCATCCCTTCAATTCGGGTATCGGGGGCGCTTTTTTTTGCGCGCATTCCGGCCGCGCCGGAAGGCAAAGGCATGATACGATGGCGATACACAATGCTGCGGTGACTTTTTTCATCATAGTTTGAACTCCCTCAAGAATTTCGCGGATTCCTCCGGAAGGGCCACGTTTACCGTGATGCCTGAGCCGATCTCAAAACCCGCCGGCGTCGTAAGGCGCGGCAGGACCTGTATATGCCAGTGGTAATAGGGTTCGCCCGCGGAATGATGCGGGACCGTCCGTATAATGTAATTCAGGTCGGGATTGTTCATACCGTGATAAAACTTTGAAAGCACGCCGCGAAGTATCTCCGCGAGCGATTCGATATCCTGCGGCTGGAGGTCAGCGAAGGTCGTGGAGTGCTTAAACGGGATTATGCAGACCTCATAGGGCAGCATCGCCGCGTATGGGACGAACGCGACGAACTTTTCATTCCGCATTACCAGCCGCTCCTTATCCGCAAGCTCGCCCTTTATTATATCGCAGAAGACGCACCTGCCGAGTTCGTCATAATAGCGCTGCGCCGCCTCTATCGCGAACCTTTCGTGCAAAGGTATAAAGGACGTGGCCACTATCTGCGAATGGGCATGCTGCTGGGAAGCGCCGGCACGGGGGCCGTGGTTCTTGAATATCGTTACGAGCTTATACGACGGGTCCCAGTCAAGGGCAATGTACCTCTCGTGGTATGCCCTGATTATACTCGAGACCTCCTCTACGCTCATAGTCGCAATGCATTTATTATGCGCGGGGTTCTCGATAACCAGTTCATGCTTCCCTATGCCATCCATATGCAGGTATATGCCTGATTTGTGGCGCTTGGGTTCCACGGGAGAACCTTTTACAGGCGGGACAAGGACGGGGTACTTGTTCGGGATGACCCTGACCTGCCAGCCCTTCTCCGTCGGTTTCGTCCCCGCGGCCCTTATCGCGAATATCTCCTCGCCGCTCAGGGCCTCGTTCCCTTCGCAGAACGGGCATTTCGCGTCGAAGGGCGGGATCCCGGGGGCGGCCGGGATGTCCTTCTTGAAATCTTCCGGCCTCCTTGCCCTCTCAGTCGCTATTATAACCCACCTTTTTGTCGCAGGGTTCTCCCTGAGTTCGGGCATCTATTTGCCTCCTTCCTCTCTATAGAGCACCGATATCACGATAGACAGGATGAGTATCCCGAATACTACCCCGAGCGAGGCCGTGATCGGGATCTCATAGAAATGAGATACAAGCATCTTGACGCCGACGAAGCACAATATCGCGGATATCCCCAGCTTCAGGTACCGGAAGAGGCCCATCATCCCGGATATCACGAAGAAGAGCGAGCGCAGGCCCAGTATCGCGAAAATGTTAGAGGTATATACGATGAAAGGGTCCGTAGTTATCGCGAGCACCGCCGGTATCGAGTCCATTGCGAATATGACGTCGCTGGACTCGATCAGAAGCAGCGCT
>JAQUSA010000044.1 GCA_028715315.1 Candidatus Omnitrophota bacterium
ATGGTCGGCGAGATCCGCGACTTCGAGACCGCCGACATCGCGATCAAGGCGTCCCTTACGGGGCAGCTGCTGCTTTCGACGCTGCACACTAACGACGCGCCGAGCGCGGTAACGAGGCTTATAGATATGGGCATAGAACCGTTCCTGGTCGCCTCGAGCGTAGTTTTTATATGCGCGCAGAGGCTCATGAGGCGCGTATGCCCGAATTGCAGGGAACCGGTAGAGATATCCAAGGAGGCCCTGAGTAAGATAGGATATAGCGAAAAGAACAAGGCGACGTTCTACAGGGGGAAAGGCTGCTCGAAATGCAACAATACCGGGTATTTCGGCAGGTTCGCGATCCTGGAGAACTTAGTCGTCGATGACAAGATAAAAGAGATGATACTTGACAGGATGCACAGCGATAAGATAAAAGATTATGCTATAAAGGAGAAAGGCATGCTGACGCTGAGGGCGGCGGCGCTTGAGAACCTTGCGCTCGGCAACACGACGGTCGAGGAAGTGCTTAGGGTCACATCGGAGGAGTAAGTGCCTAATTTCAAGTATACGGCGAAGGACAGGGACGGCAAGAGCATAAGCGGCGTAATGGATGCCGCGAACAGCGTCGCGCTTGTCGATACGCTCAGGCAGAAGGAACTAACGATAATCTCGATAGAGGAGGCAAAAGAGAAGTTCAAGGCCACGGCGTCTATCGGAGGGGATAAGGCTTCGATGGACGATCTCGTCATCTTCTCCAGGCAGCTCGCCACTATGGTCGACGCGGGCATCCCGCTTGTGGGCGCGCTAGACGCGCTGCAGGACCAGATGGAGAAGGCCGGTTTCAAGAACATTGTCAGGAAGGTCCGCGATAGCGTCGAGGGCGGATTGAGCCTCTCCGAGGCCCTGAGCAAACAGCCGAACGTCTTCTCGTCGTTCTTCATCAACATGGTCCGGGCAGGCGAATCGAGCGGCAACCTGGACGAGATACTCGACAGGGTCGCGATATACATGGAAAAGACCATCGCGCTCATAAGGAAAGTGAAATCCAGCCTGATATACCCCGCGGTGGTAATATTCATGGCTATAGCCATAACCACATTCCTGATAATCTTTGTGGTGCCGACGTTCAAGAACATATTCTCGACGATAGGCGTCTCCCTGCCCTTGCCGACCCTGATACTTATTGCGATATCCGATATAATGAGGAAATGGATACTCTTCGTGATCATCGCGATCATCGTGCTGGTGTTCCTGGTATCAAGGTTGATAAAGACCGATAGGGGCGCGCTCGCCTGGGACAAATTGCTTTTGAAGATCCCCGTGATAGGCCAACTGCTGAGGAAAGTAGCGGTTGCGAGGTTCGCCCGGACGCTGTCGACGCTTCAGAAGAGCGGCGTATCGATCCTGACAGCGCTTGAAATAGTCGGGAAGACCTCCGGCAATAAGGTCATAGAGCAGGCCGTCACACAGACCAAGCTCAGCATTAAGGAAGGGGAATCGATCGCCCAGCCGCTTACCGCGAGCAAGGTATTTCCACCGATGGTGACGAGGATGATATCGGTAGGCGAGCAGACAGGCAAGCTCGAGGAGATGCTCAGCAAGGTCGCCGACTTCTATGAAAGCGAGGTCGACGCGGCGGTATCGGGGTTGACCAGCCTCATAGAGCCTCTTATAATCGCGTTCCTCGGGATCGTGGTCGGCGGCATAGTCGTGTCGATGTTCCTGCCGATAGTTAAGCTTATTCAGGTGGTCGCAAAATAGAGTGCTTGACACGAATACCGTTTATGTTATACTCTAAATAGAGATGAGTACGAGATAAGGAAAGTCCCAATCAAGGAGGAAAGGAGGGGAAAAGAGATGAGAACACTAGTGAGAAGGAAGGGCTTTACGCTCGTTGAGATCATGATTGTGGTTGCTATTATAGCTCTTTTGGCGGCGATAGCTATACCCAACTTGCTACGTGCAAGACTCAACGCGAACGAGGCGGCTGCTATTGCATCGCTTCGTACGATAAGCACGGCTTGCGAAAGTTTCAGGGCTGCCCAGAGCCCGGTGACATATCCGGCTAACCTGGCAGCTTTGGGTTCGGCCACTCCCCCTTACATCGATACGACCTTGGCTGGCGGCACTAAACAGGGTTATACATTTACGTATGCCCTGGTAAGCGCTAACCAGTACACGTGCACGGGCGCGCCGGTAACGGCGAACGTGACCGGTTCGAGGACGTTCTTTGTCGATGAATCAGGTGTTTTGAGGCTGACCAACGCCGCAGGCAACCCGATCGAATAATCCTCGGGCGCAATAGATTGAAAAAAGAGACGGGATAGGATCCCGTCTCTTTTTATTATCATGCCGGCGGGGAGCTTGACTTTTTAATGCTATGAATATAAACTATCCGTTAATGGACAACAGGGGTTCACGAAAAGCGGGTTTTACTCTGGTCGAGATCATGATAGTGGTCTCGATCATCACTATTTTAGCCGTCATCGCAATACCCGGATTTATCAGGGCGAGGGTAAACGCCAACGAAACCTCCGCAATATCCTCGATAAGGACCATAAGCACTGCGTGCGAAAGTTATCGCGCGATGCAGAGCCCCTCGACATACCCTCCGAACCTCGCCGTATTGAGCGGCGATAACCCGCCCTACATCGACTCGACCCTCGGAGGGGGGACAAAGCAGGGTTATACTTTTTTATACAGCCTTGTCAACGCGAGCCAGTATACATGCACGGCGTCCCCGGTTACGCCTAACATATCGGGCGTGAGGGTCTTCTTTGTGGACGAATCGGGCGTCATAAGGGTTGATGATGTTGCGGGCGCTCCGGTGGAATAGGGCGGTCAGTACGCTACTATACCCCGCCTCTGCATGTTATTAAGCTGTTCCGCGGGCGGTAATTTCGGAGGCGGCTGGACAAGCCCCGGATCTACCGAATCATAACCCGGGTCTTCCGGCTCCACTTCTGCAGGTTTTGGTTTCCTCGCGGTCTTCCTCTGTGGGTCCGCCGTAACGGCATTCACGACATTCCGGGATGCCTCTTCCGATGGTAATTCCACCGCGCTCTGCGTGCCCGGGGACAGTTCGTAGCTTCCTGCCTGCGGGGTCACGGGCTGGGCCCCGGGAACCTCATCCAGGGCCCCGGTATTTTTCGGGGAAGGCCGGGCTGTAATCAGCATTATCACGAGCAACATGAGGATGCCGAAGGCGATCACTATCAATACCTGGTTTCTTGTCATTCTTCCCTCCAGGATACCGGTATGAAGTCTTCGGTGGTGGGGAAGAAGGGAGGCGGCGTGGTCCTGAGCCTCTCGTCGTATACGTAATTCTTCGTGAACCCGCTGGCTTTAATGTTAGTGCTCGTATTAAAAGTGCCTACGGCGCCCCTTTCCTTTTGTATTATTCCTCCGAGCACATTCAACGTCCCTTTCATAGAGCTTGAGTAATTTTCGAGGTAGAAGGAGTCTGACATCGCCATCATGCTTGCCTGTATCGTGAGGTCGCCGCCATTCGCGCAGGCGTTCTGTTTGATGATAAGGTCGCGTTCCGCGATCAGCCCGAGCATATCGGTAGAAGCCGAATTGTTGTAGGTGACGTTCCCGGCGATATTTATATTATTGTTTGCCCCGATAGAAAGCCTGCCGTTGAGCGTGCCCCGGACATTGACGTTGCCGTATTCGGTAAGCCTCCTGCTCACTATCCTGTTCTCGACGAACAGGGCGCCGTTGGCGGGCAGGGCCATGTTGGTGTTGTTGTATCCCGCGTTAGAGTTCGTTACGTTCATGGTTCCGTTAGAGTTTAGGACTACGGTCGTCTCTCCGTAGAGCCTCATGCCGCCGCTTGTCGCCGCCGCAGCCCTTAGGCTCGTGGCCCTCGTAGGCATGCTCGTAGGCTCGACGTTAAAACTGATGCCCTCCACGAATGTCGGGTTGTCGTTGGGCGGGCCGCCGTGCATGTAGTTTATCGCCGAACCGCTCTCGCTCGTTTCGTCTCCGAACCACGGGCTGCCGGATATGTTAAAGCTGCCGTTGGTATGCACCGGGCCGTTCAGGCTGTCGTTTGTGATGAACCACACTGACGCGCCGTTGAACGTCTCGGAGTCGGTGAACCATACGTGCCTGGAGAAGTTATCCTGCACGACCTCGAGGCTTACCTTGCGCGTCGAACCGTTGCACAGCCCGGTTGCCGTTATCTTATATCTCTTCGTGAATGATGCCGGATTGCTGTCATCCGGGTCAATTATCACGGTATACGTCCCCGTCGCCAGCGTCGTTCCGCCCGTAACGCTGAACGGCGCGGTGCCGGCGGGGGGAGATGGCTGCGATTTCAGCCAGTCGAACGCGATGTCGATGCCAGCCTCAGCCGCATACAGGGCAGAGGCCGAATCCTTCTCGCGCACGGCCGTCCTCATCTCGTTAACGCTCCTTGCCACGTAAGCGGCTACGAGTATCACGATCACGCTCACTACGGCGTACGCGAAGATAAGTATAAAACCTTTTCTGTTTTTCATCTTGTCAGTTCCTTATTTTTACGCTGCATGTCTGGCTCGACTGTATCTGGCGCCCCTCGGCGCTCGTCTTCCTAGTCTGCAGCGTGATATTCAGGATCGAGATCCCGAGGATCGTATCGACCGTCTTCGTGAACTGCACTCCGGTCACATTGTTCGCCAGCACCGTGACGGCATTGTTCTGGAGCCTCACAAGCTGCGTCCCTGTGACGTAATACGATATCGGCGCAGACCATTCGAGCGCCCCGCCCGCGCTTATCGTATCCCCGTCGCCGTCCGTATCCGATATTACAATGAATTTTATATTGTTATATATAACGTTGTCAACAAAAAGGGCGTCGGCCGTTGTCCTCAGGTTGCCGTCCTGGGCCTGCCTGAGCTCCCTTACCATAGACATCATGCCTTTCCTGGATTCCTGGTTAGCCTGTATCTCAGCGTCGCCGGTATGCCATGCGGCGCTTCCGATAAGCAGGAAGTAGGAGAGCGCCCCTCCGATGACCGCGAGGATGGCTATCGAGATCATCAGTTCGATCAGGCTCGATCCGTGGTTACTTCTTGATACCGAGGTCTTCATGGCTCATGTCCCCCGATTTATCATAAGGGTCGATATCATCGCCGGCGAGTCGACTATGCCGTCGGCATCAAGGTCTTCGGTGCCTTCGATGTGCCCGCTCAGCGCTATGCCTCCGCCGCGGCCGTTGTCTTCCCCGTATATCCTGTTGCCTCCCTGCCTCCAGCAGACGCTCACGGTCACCCTAAGCAGGTCCGTACTGATGCTCTCGACCGCTATAGCGCCGATAGCCTGTCCGGCTGAAAATCCGCTCACGGTGAAAGTCGTGTTGTCGTAATCGGCCGATACGTCTCCGAAGGTATGGTCGCGCATCTCTTCGAGCTTGAACTGGATAGCGTTTGAGGCAAGCGTCATATTTTTTGCGGTCTCGGTGAGGCTGAAACAGAGGACATAAGACGCCAGGAGCCCGCATATCGCCACGATAAGTATCGTCGAGGCGAGCATGAGCTCGAGAAGCGTGAAACCCCTTGTCCTCATTGAGGTAAGCATCTTACATCCTCCCGCATAAAGTATACTACAATGATGCCCCAATATCAACGACATGTGGGCATGCGGGCGCGCGGCGCTCCTCATGGGATTTTAGCGAAAATTCGCAATTTTCCTTGACTTTTTTGCTCGAAAAATATAAACTGGACTCCAATGGCGAGAGAAGAGTACACAAACTGCGGCTTTACTCTGGTCGAGATAATGATAGTAGTCGCCATAATTTCAACTTTGGCGGCCCTCGCTATCCCCGTTTTCATGACCTCAAGGATCAACGCGAACGAGGCGTCGGCTATCGTTTCCTGCAGGACGATACAGGCGGCCTGCCAGAGTTTCTATACGAACGGAAATCCCCACACATACCCATCCTCACTGGATGACCTGGGTTCTCCGAACTCAGATCCGCCTTATATGGATTCAATCCTTGCGGTGAAAAAAGAGAAGCAGGGTTACAGCTTTGTCTATTCGTTAACGGATGCCGAGAATTTTGAGGTCAGCGCGGAACCCGTATCGCCGGGGCATACCGGGAACAGGTATTTTTTTACGGATGAGACTGGTATAATAAGGGCGAAGAGCGGCGGGAAGGCAAGCGCCTCCGATACGCCGATCGAATAGGATATGAAAGAGCTAAAGATACCATTTTTGAATTTCGGCGCGCCGAAGAGCAAATCCGCGCTGGATATCGGGACGTCTTCCGTTAAATCGATCGTGATCTCCAGGCAGAAGACAGGAAGGATGCAGGTGGAACATTTCTCCGTTGAGCAGTTCGAGGGCGAACGCTCGAAGGAGAGCGTGGTCGCCGCGCTTAAACGTTCCGTCGCGAAATCCGAGACAAGGATACAGAGGGCGGTCATATCGGTTTCCGGCCAGTCCGTCGTCGTAAGGCAGGTGCTATTCCCTAAGATGAGCCCGGACGAGCTCAGGTCGGCGCTGCAGTTCGAGGCCGAGAAATACATACCGTTCGGTATAAATGAAGTATATATAGACGCCCAGATTATCAGCGACAAGGCTGAGGGCGGCAAGATAAAAGTCCTTATAGTCGCGGCGAAGAAAGAACTTGTGGATGAATACCTCGGCTATATGAATGATGCCGGGATCGCCCCCGATGCGGTCGATTGCGATTCGATAGCCGTTACAAATTCCTTCATATTCAACAATACTGGAGCGGGCAAGGACAAGACTATCGCGCTGATCAATGTCGGCGCGAGCATGACAAATGTCTGCATACTGAAGAATGAGATGCTGAATTTCGCGAGGGACATCCCGGTCGACATAAAGAGCATAGACGCGATAGAGACGCAGGTAAGGCTCTCCTTCGACTATTACGAGAACCAGTTCGGTAAAGGCATAGACGGGATATATATAAGCGGCGGCGGGGCCAGGGAGCCATCTATCATCGAGAGGCTGAAGCAGGCGTTCGGCCTCGATATAATAGTGTGGGACCCGGTGTCTAACCTGGTGCTCTCGCCAAAGGTGGATGCGCAGGCGTTAAAAGAAGTTTCGGGCCAGATGGCGGTATGCGTCGGGCTCGCCATAAGGCGGTAAAACGCATGATAGAAGTAAACCTTTTGCCGGTGCAGATGAGGTCAAAAAGGAAGGAACAGGCCAGCTTTCCCTCGCTCCCGATAATGCCCATCGCGGCCTCTATCGTTGCGTTTCTTGTGCTGCTGCAGGTGCTGCTGTTCCTTATGGCCCAGGTAAAGGGGGCCACGCTATCTTCGCTGAAGAAGAAGAACGAGAAGATCAGGGTAGCTAACGTTGAGGCGGTAAAGCTAGACGATTCGGTAAAGGTCCTTTCCTCCAAGGTCGACGTCATCGACAAGCTCAGGGGCTCCAGGTTCAACCTGTCAAAAAAGCTCAATGACCTTTCGGATTCCCTGGTCTCCGGCGTATGGCTGCGGAGCATCGATGTGAAGAAAGGGGAGGCGACCGCGGAGCCCGGGATACTAAAGGAGCTGCTTGTCATAGA
>JAQUSA010000045.1 GCA_028715315.1 Candidatus Omnitrophota bacterium
GACCTTGTGGGCAAGATAGAGAAGAATATTCCCGAGGATGATCCAAGGAACGCCGCGACGATCGCCGATAACGTCGGAGATAACGTCGGCGACTGCGCCGGTATGGCCGCGGACATCTTCGAATCATATGAAGTGACCATCGTCTCGGCGATGATCCTCGGATGGGCTTCGTTCGGCCACAAGGGCGTCATATTCCCTCTTTTGGTCCGCGCGATCGGAGTATTGAGCTCGATATTCGGGACATACCTTGTCCGTACGAGCGATAAGGTCCGCAACGCCATGCACGCGATCAACGTAGGCTTCTGGTCGTCGGCCGCGGTCTCGATAATCGGTTTTTGCGTAATAGGGTTTTACTACCTGAGGTTCCCCGGCTCGGCGCAGCTCCCGAACTGGATAAGCTTCGGCGTTGCCGGGCTTGATATGAGGCCCGTCTGGACGACGATGGTAGGCATCGTCCTGGCCATCACGATAAACCGCGTCACGGAGTATTTCACGAAACCCGAAGGCGCGCCTGTCAAGTCGATCGCCAGGGCGACGCAGACCGGCCACGCGACCACGATAATCACGGGCCTTGCCGTCGGATACGAGTCGACGGTCTGGGCTATCCTGATAATCGCGGCAGCCATCGGAGCTTCGGTCCTGATCTATTCCGGCACGAACCCGACGTTCATCGCCTACGGTGTCGCCATGTGCGGTATCGGAATGCTGACGTTGACGGGAAACAATATATCGATGGACGTCTTCGGCCCTGTCGCGGATAACGCGAACGGTATAGGCGAGATGGCGCACCTCGATAAGGGCGCGCGCCAGACCCTGGCCGACCTCGATGCCGTCGGAAACACGACGAAAGCCATCACGAAGGGTATCGCGATAGGTTCGGCAGTTGTCGCGGCCGTATCGCTCTTCAACGCCTACATCACCGATATTGCGAAAGCCACAGGAAAGACATACGAGCAGATAGCGGCTTCGTTGTCGATCTCGGAGCCGAACGTATTCATCGGCCTGCTTATCGGCGGCGCAATACCGTTCCTGTTCAGCTCGATGACCATAAGGGCCGTCGGCCGCGCCGCGTTCCTGATAGTCAGGGAGGTAAGGAACCAGTTCAAGGATAAGGAGATATGGGAAGGCACGAAGACGCCGGATTACGGCCGTGTCGTAGGCATCTGCACCGCAGCCGCGCAGAGCGAGCTTGTCGGGCCGGGCCTGCTGGCGATATTGACCCCGATCCTCGTCGGACTGCTGCTCCACAAGGAAGCCCTCGGAGGTTTCCTCGCGGGCATGATCCTTTCGGGCCAATTGCTGGCGGTCTTTATGTCGAATGCCGGCGGCGCGTGGGACAACGCGAAGAAGACCATTGAAGACGGGCTTTACGGCGGCAAGGGCTCTGAGGCCCATAAGGCTTCCGTTACCGGAGATACGGTCGGCGACCCGCTGAAGGATACCGCGGGCCCCGCGCTTAACCCGCTTATCAAGGTCATGAACATGGTAGCGCTTCTTATCGTCGGTATCATGATAAAGAACGAGACTCTCAGCGGCCCCGTCATTATAGTCGGGATCGTAGGTTTAGCCGTGATATTATGGGTCGTACTTAGGTCGAGGAGGGATACGAAAGAGATGTCCCTCGGCGACGAGTCGAGCAAATAGCATAGACGCGGAGGAACTAATGTTTAAACTGATCCCTCAAGAGGTGAAGTTTTTTGAAATGTTCGTCAAGAGCGCGGAGAACCTTCTCCGGGGCGCGAAGGTGTTGGTCGAAATAGCGAACAACTTCGATACGCTGGCCGAGAATGCCGCAAAGCTCGAGAGGCTTGAACATGACAGCGACCAGATCACCCATGATATCATGGAGAAGTTGAACAAGACGTTCGTAACTCCGCTTGACAGGGAGGATATTCACGAGCTCACGGCGGCCCTCGATGACGTCATGGACTTCATCGAGGCCGCCACCGAGCGGATGGTCCTCTACAAGGTCACGAAGCCTACCCCGGAGATGAAGGAGATAGCCGAGGTCATACTGAAACAGGCCGAAGAGATCAATTACGTCATGCCGAAAATAAAGGAGATCAAGCATGCCCAGATCATCGGGCACTGCATTGAGATAAACCGCCTCGAGAACGAGGGGGACAGGATACTCAGGGAGGCGGTCGCCGGGCTCTTCGACAGGAAGACCGACCCGCTCGAGGTGATCAAATGGAGGGATATCTACGATTACCTCGAGACCGCGACGGACAAATGCGAAGATATCGCGGTCACAATAGAGGGTATAGCCTTAAAATACTCTTGATTGACATATCCCGGCTTATTTGATAATATGAAACCAAAGGAGTTGCGCCCGTGAGGCGGCATTTCTTTTTCACGGTTTTAACCCTCATCCTGATCACTTTTTCGCACACGGCAAATCCTGAGGATAAGGCCATAGAGGCTGGAGTTGCGCCCGCGGAGCCTGTTGAGGAGTCCGCGGTTGCCACTGAAGAGAATCCGCAGGAGAGCCCCGGCGGGATAGTCATATTGGATGGAGTGCTGCCGGAAGGCGCGGTAACGCAGGGGAAGTGGGATTGGGACGCCTCGCTGAGGTACAACGAGGCCAAATCGCACACGGAGCCCCCGGCGAACGGTGTCACGGAACATTCGTACAGGATGCCGGCGCTGGATATCCCGGGAAACGTTAATGTAGAGCAGTATATCTATCTCGATCCCGGCGATCCTCCGGAAGGGATATTGTTGAGGTTCAGGTTCGAATCGGACGGCAAGGAAGGCGAGATAGGCGTTTACCGCGAGGGTGAGCAGGAAGTATTCATATTCAATGATGATGAGGCCGTGATATACGACGGCACGCTGCCCGAGCCCGGCAACTGGTCAAAGTGGGAGATCGACCCGGACGACCTCGGCCTCAGGAACGCAAAGATCACGGGTTTTTCGTTCGCTGTTTACGGCGGCAGGGTAAACTGGGGGCTTTTACAGTTTGCGCCGCCGAAAAAATATAAGGATAACTCACAGCCGGAAGCGGCTGGCAATTAAAGGAGAGCGGAGATGTCGAGAAGGTCGGTAATCGTAGTAGTCGCGTTGATCACGATATTTTTGTTGTCCAGCGTCGTAATGGCGATGGGAAGGAAAGTGGTAAAACCCGCGGAAGGGCAGCCCGCCTCTCTCGGAACGACACAGCCGGAAGTCGAGCTTATAAAGCCGGAGCAGCTCGAGCCGAATACCCCTATAACGGAAGAGATGAAGGAGAAGAAGCCGCAGGAGATAGCCGTCCAGCTCGCGCCGGATGAGAATACGAAGAACAGGCAGGTGCAGACCGCGCTGAAGAACGCCGGATACGACCCGGGCACCATTGACGGAAAGCTCGGACAGAAGTCGAAGAAGGCGATAAAGGATTTTCAGGCCGCCAACGGGCTTAAGGCCGACGGCAAGGTCGGGCCTAAGACATGGTCCAAGCTGAGCGCATACCTTTCACTTAATGCAAACGATAGTACCGCTGCGAAAGGAGGCAATTGATGTTCAAGATCTCAAGGCTGGGTTTTGTCGCGTTGATAGTCATGACAGCTTTCGTGTTTTCGGGTTGCGCCGTCGGATTCTACAAGAGGAGCCCGAACGACATAAAGAAGATAGAGGACCTTAAGGCCGAGATCGAACGGCTGCAGCTTCTCAGGGAGCAGGAGAACAGCGAGCTCCAGGCCGCCAAGGCCGAACTCGAGAAGAGGTTGAAGGGCGAGAAGGGCGTATCGGTCGGCATGGACGAACGCGGCCTTGTCGTTACATTTGTTGCTGAAGTCCTCTTCGATTCGGGCCTCGCGAAGATCCGCCCGTCGGCGAACGATGTGCTAAACAAGGTCACGAATGTCCTGAACGACCAGGTTGCTGACAGGAACATCGCGATCGAAGGCCACACGGATAACGAGCCGATAAAGAAATCGGGATGGAAGTCGAACTGGGAGCTTTCAACCGCCAGGGCGACATCGGTCCTGCATTATCTTGAAGGAAAGGGCACCGCCCCGACCAGGCTTCAGGCGACAGGTTACGGCGAATACCGCCCGATCGCCTCGAACGACACAAAGGAAGGCAGGCAGAAGAACAGAAGGGTCGAGATCATAATACTTCCTAAGATGTCGAAGGCGGAGACGGAATTTCTCAAAGAGCACGAAAAGGATTCGGAGTATATTAAATAGCCCGTTCTTTTTCCGGATCGCATGAAAAACGTCGTCCGTCCTCCGACGGACGACGTTTGCTTCTTAAGGAGGAAGAAATGAAAAAAGCGGTAAAAAAGAAAGCAAAAAAACTGCCTGTCGTTAAAAAAGCGAAAAGGCTGCCCGTCATCAAGAAGGCCAGGAAAGCCAAGGTCGTCAAAAAGGCCGGAAGGGCAAAAAAGACAGTCTCGCGGGCCGTGAATGCCATAGAATCACCGCGCAGCAAGACAGAGGAGACGAAGTACTATCCCCGCCCGACGCCTTATCTTCCTCCGAGGCAGTGGGAACACGAGGAATTACCCGAACGTTACGGAGATACGCGCATTGTCATAATGGCAAGGGACCCTTACTGGGTCTTCGCCTACTGGGAAGTCTCAGACGAAAGGCGCATGCAGGTCGAGCGCGAGGCGAGCGTCTCCTGGAATGAGATGCGCAAGGTCCTGCGCGTATATGACATCACGGGCAAGGATTTCAACGGTTACAACGCCAACAGGTATTTCGATATAGACCTCCACCCGGCCGCGACCAGCTGGTATATAAACGTGGGCGCAGCGGACAGGTCGTGGTGCGTGGACCTCGGCGTGATAACGCCTGACGGCAAGTTCATCATGATCGCGCGTTCGAATATCGTCATGACACCGAGGGACAGCGCCTCCGACGTGGTCGATGAGGAGTGGATGTCGATCGAGGAAGAGTTCCTGAAGCTCTACGGGCTGTGGGGCGGTTTCGCGGGAGCTTCTCCCGGCAAGGCCCAGATAAAGAAGATAATGAAAGAGCGCCTGCAGCAGGAGCTCTCATCCGGCGGTTTCAGCTCTTCCGTTCGCCCGCCGAACTACAAGGGCCGCGGCTTCTGGATGGTAGTAAACACCGAGCTTATCGTATACGGAGCTACGGAGCCTGACGCTACGGTGACGGTCCAGGGCAGGCCGATAAAACTCAGCCGCGACGGCACGTTCAGCCTGCGGTTCGCGCTTCCGGACGGCGACCAGGTCATCCCGGTCAAGGGGGTCTCGGCCGACAAGGAAGAAGAACGCGTCATAACGCCGATAGTCAAGAAATTCACAAGATAATGGAAAAAGGCTACCTTTGCATCGTCCTGCACAGCCATCTTCCGTATGTCCGCCATCCGGAGTACGAGGATTTCCTCGAGGAGGACTGGCTTTACGAGGCGATCACAGAGACCTACATCCCGCTGATAAACGTCTATAACGGCCTCGTGCGCGACGGCGTCGATTTCCGCATCACGATGTCCATCACGCCTTCGCTCTGTTCGATGCTCGCGGACCCGCTCCTGCAGGACAGGTATATAAAACATCTCGATACGCTGATCGAGCTGGCCGGCAAGGAAGTGGAACGCACGAGATGGGAACCGGCTTTCAACCGCCTGGCCCTGATGTACCAGGCGCAGTTCATCGAGACGCGCCGCACGTTCGTAGACCGCTACCATAAGAATATCCTGACCGCCTTCAAGGAATTTCAGGATATGGGAAAACTCGAGATAATCACCTGCAACGCGACGCACGGGTTCCTTCCTCTCATGGAGGTATGCCCGAATTCTGTCAGGGCGCAGGTGCAGGTCGGCGCGAACAACTACGAGCGGTTCTTCGGCAGGAGGCCGCGCGGGACGTGGCTCGCCGAATGCGGATATTTCCCAGGAGCGGACGCTTTCGTTAAGGAGGCCGGGATACGGTATTTCTTCACGGATACCCACGGCATACTCCACGCGAGCCCCCGCCCGAAATACGGCGTATACGCCCCGGTTTTCTGCAGGTCGGGAGTCGCGGCGTTCGCAAGGGATTTCGAGTCCTCGAAGCAGGTTTGGAGCGCGATAGAGGGATACCCGGGAGATTTCAATTACCGCGAGTTCTACCGCGATATAGGTTTCGACCTCGATTTCGATTACATCAAGCCCTACATACATAAAGAAGGCATCAGGATAAATACCGGCATAAAATATTACAGGATAACCGGCCGCACCGACCAAAAGGAGCCCTACAACCCGGACTGGGCGCGCGAAAGGGCGGCATCGCATGCCGGCAATTTCATGTTCAACAGGGAGAAGCAGGTCGAATTCCTCTCCGACGTGATGAAGAAGAAGCCGATAATTGTCGCGCCGTATGACGCCGAGCTCTACGGCCACTGGTGGTACGAGGGGCCGATGTTCCTCGATTTCCTATTCAGGAAATTGCATTATGACCAGAAGTCCATAAAGCCGATAACGCCTTCCGAATACCTCGAACAGAACCCGCGCAACCAGGTATCGACTCCGACGATGTCGAGCTGGGGATATAAGGGTTATTGCGAACACTGGCTCGACGGGTCTAATGACTGGATATACAGGCACCTGCACAAGGCGTCCGACCGCATGACGGAGCTCGCTAACTCATATCCCGGCGCGACCGGGATCACGCGCCGCGCGCTGAACCAGGCGCTGCGCGAGCTGCTGCTCGCCCAATCCAGCGACTGGGCTTTTATCCTGAAGACGGGAACGGTCGTCCAGTACGCCGTAAAGAGGACCAAGGACCATATCCTGAGGTTCACGCGCCTATATAACGACATAAAGGCGAACCGCGTTGACGAAGGATGGCTTGCCGACATCGAATATAAGGACAACCTCTTCCCAGAGATAGATTACAGAGTCCATACCTGATATGCTCGATAAGAAAAGAATCCCCTTACATGTAGCGGTGATAATGGACGGGAACGGCAGGTGGGCCAAGAAGCGCGGGCTTCCGCGCGCGATGGGCCATCGTGAAGGCCTCAAGTCGGTCAGGGAGATAATCAAGACCTGCCGCGAGCTCGGGATAAAGCACCTTACGCTTTACGCGTTCTCCGCGGAGAACTGGAAGCGCCCGAAGGAAGAGGTAGATACGTTGATGCGTTTCCTCGGCGAATACCTCGATAAAGAGGTTCCGTCTTTCATAAAGAACGGGGTAAAGCTGCATTTCATAGGCAGGCTGGACGGGCTTCCGGATAATATCAGGCCGAAACTGAAAAAGGCGGTAGAGGCGACCAGGGCCGGCAGGGTGCTGACGCTGAATGTCGCGCTGAATTACAGCGGCAGGACAGAGATAGTGGATGCGGCCAAGAACTTCGCATCGCTGGTAAAGTCCGGCAAGGCGGAGATAGGCGACCTCGACGAATTGATGTTCGAGGGCCTTCTCGACACGGCCGGCCAGCCCGACCCGGACCTTTTGATACGCACGTCGGGCGAGATGAGGCTTTCGAACTTCCTGCTCTGGCAGATATCCTATGCCGAGATATATATCACCCCCAAGCTATGGCC
>JAQUSA010000046.1 GCA_028715315.1 Candidatus Omnitrophota bacterium
TGGGAGAATCCAAGCAGCATAACGAGCTTCTTCCCGGTTACCTGCGCCCTGAAACCTACGCCCTGTATCTCGAGCTCTTTCTGGTAGCCCGAGGTGACCCCGATTATCATGTTATTTATCAGCGAGCGGGTCAAGCCATGTATGGCGCCCGCGTTCTTCGCCGCCGCTTCGGCGTCAGGGGACACTATTATCTGCTCGCCCTTCACCTCGATCTTCATCGAAGGAAGGAAGCTCTGGCTCAGTTTGCCCTTCGGCCCTTCCACGAGAACGGTGTTACCGTTCACGTTTACCTTGACACCCTTGATTATCTGTATCGGTTTCTTACCAACTCTTGACATTTTTCACCTTTAGTATATTTGTTACCAGATATAACAGAGCACTTCCCCGCCGACCCTGAGTTCGCGGGCTTCCTTGTTAGTCAACACACCCTTAGGGGTCGTCACTACGGCCACGCCGAGTCCCCTTAATACGCGCGGCATCTTGTCCTGCTTTGTATAGACCCTCAAGCCGGGCCGCGATATCTTCTTCAGGTTCTTTATCACGCTGCGGCCGGAGACATACTTCAGGTAGACCTTTATCATGCGGGACGCCTCGAGGGGCTTGAAGTCGTTTATATAACCTTCCTTCTTCATGATCTCAAGGATATCCCTGTTCATCCTCGACTGGTCGACATCAACGCTGTCCATCTTCGCGCGTGTCGCATTCCTTATCTTCGTCAAAAAGTCTGCTATCGGATCTGTCTTAGACATCTTTTTCCCTTATTTTTACCAGCTTGATTTCGTAACGCCGGGGATCTCGCCCTTCGAGGCTAATTCCCTGAAGCATATACGGCACAACTCGAACCTGCTCAGATACCCACCCGACCTGCCGCAAAGACGGCACCTGTTATACTTCCTCGCGGAAAACTTGGCCGGCCTCTTCCATTTTTCTATTAACGATTTTTTAGCCATTTTCTAACCTTGCTTTTTAAAGGGCATACCCATAAGACGGATAAGCTCACGCGCTTCGTCGTCGGTATTTGCGCTTGTGACAAATATGATGTCCATCCCCTGGACCTTAGCTACCCTGTCAGCCTCGATCTCCGGGAATATCGTCTGCTCGCGGAGGCCCATCGCGAAATTCCCGCTGCCGTCAAATGTATCGAAAGGTATGCCGCGGAAGTCCTTGATCCTAGGCAGCGCGACATTCACAAGCCTGTCAACGAACTCATACATCCTCGCGCCGCGCAGCGTTACCTTGCAGCCTACGGTCGCGCCTTCCTTTATCTTGAAATTCGCGATGGCTTTCTTCGCGCGCGTCATGACCGGCTTCTGTCCGGTTATGGTCATAAGGTCCGCCATGACCGCCTCAAGTATCTTAATATCCTCGGCGCCCTCCCCGACTCCCATATTGATTACCACCTTCTTCAGGTGAGGGACCTGGAATACGTTCTTATATCCGAATTTCTTGGCCAGCTGTGGCACGATTTCCTTCTTGTAGTGTTCAGCCAACCTGGGTGTTAAAGTAGCCGTTTTCATCAGGCCAATGCCTCCTTGCACTTCCTACATATCCTGGTTTTCTTCCCGTCTTTTCCCGCCGCGCTGCTGCCTACCCTGACCGGCTTATTGCACTTAGGGCAGACAGGCATCACGTTCGAGGCCGCTATCGGGTTCTCGATCTGTATGATGCCGCCCTGCGGGTTCTGCTGCGTCTTGCGGGCATGCTTCTTCACGAGATTATGCCCTTCAACTATGACCTTATCGACGCCGGAAAGGACCCTCATCACGCGGCCGGTCTTGCCGTTATCTTTCCCCTTTATGATCATTACCGTATCGTTCTTCTTGATCCTCATCTATATAACCTCTGGAGCCAAAGAAACTATCTTTGAAAAACCCTTGTCGCGCAATTCCCTTGCGACCGGGCCGAAGATCCTTGTGCCCTTCGGATTCTTCGCGTTATCGATTATGACTATAGCGTTGCTGTCGAACCTGAGGTACGAACCGTCCGTCCTCCTGGTAGGGGACTTAAGCCTTACCACGACCGCCGTGGCGACCTCGCCCTTCTTTACCGACGCATCGGGAGTCGATTCCTTGATATGGACCTTTATTATGTCCCCGAGGTCCGCGACAACCTTGCCCTGGCGCCCGAGCACCTGTATCATAGCTGCCTTCTTGGCGCCGGTGTTATCGGCTACCACCAATATCGAACGTAACTGTATCATTTCAGGACCTCAACCAATCTCCATCTCTTGCCTTTTGAGATAGGGCGGGTCTCCTCTATCTTGACCCTGTCGCCCATCTTAGCCTTCTTCTCCTCATCGTGGACCTTGAACTTCGTCACGCGGCGCATCGTCCTTCCGTACGCGGCGTGCGTGGAGAAATGCTCCACCTTGACGACGATGGTCTTATCCATCTTGTCGCTGACCACGATCCCCAGTCTCTCTTTCCTGCTGCCTCTCTCGTTCATATCCTGATATCCTTCTCAGTCATTACTGTCATTATCCGCGCTATGTCCTTCTTCATCTGGCGGATCTGGTCCGGCTTCTCCAGCTTGCCTATCTTCGCCTGCTGGTTAAGTTTGAACAACGATTCCTGGAGCGCGTTGTATTTCGTCTTGATCTCGTCCGCCCCGAGGTTCCTTATCTCTTCTGGTTTTAATGGCATCTTATCATTCCCTGATTTTACGCGGCTACCTTGCTTCTAGCCACAAACTTTGTCCTTAAAGGAAGTTTTGACGAAGCCAACCTCATGGCTTCTTTAGCGACGGACTCCGGAAGCCCTTCCACCTCAAAAAGTATCCTTCCGCGCTTTATTACGGCGACCCAATGGTCGGTCATGCCTTTTCCTTTACCCATCCTCGTTTCGGCCGGCTTCTTGCTGACAGGCTTGTCCGGGAAAATCCTTATCCAGGCCTTTCCACCGCCCTTAAGGTGGCGTGAGATGACGACCCTTGCCGCCTCTATCTGCGTATTCTTTATCCAGCCGTTCTCCAGGCACTGCAGGCCGTATTCACCGAATGACATCGTGGAACCCGTCATCGCGACGCCCTTGCGCCTGCCTCTCTGCGACTTCCTGTATTTTACTCTTTTAGGGAATAACGCCATCTCTAGGTTTGCTCCTTAATTTTTCTGCTCTGTTTCGGGATTCTTCGATCCGGCGGCATTCTCGGCATCGTCCGAGGATACCTTTTCGGGCTGCTTCTTGAAAAGTATATCGCCCTTATAGACCCATGCCTTCACGCCTATCAGGCCGTACGTGGTCATGGCCTCCGCGAACCCGTAATCTATATCCGCCCTGAATGTCTGCAGGGGGACCTTTCCTTCCTTGTATCCTTCGGTACGCGACATCTCCGCGCCTCCGAGCCTTCCGGCGCACTTGACCTTTATGCCCAGGGCACCCGATGTCATCGCCTGCTGGACGGCTTTCTTCAAAGCTCTCCTGAAGGCTATCCTCTTCTCAAGCTGGAACGCTATATTCTCGGCCACAAGCTGCGCGTCCGTAGAGGCGTTCTTGACTTCTTTTATCTCTATGTATATCTCTTTATTCGTCTTGCCCTGCAGGTCATCCCGCAGCCTGTCAATATCGGCGCCCTTCCTGCCGATTATGATGCCCGGCCTTGCGGTATGTATTATAACCTTCGCCTTGTTGCTAGCGCGCTCGATCTCTATCAGCGCGATGCCTGCGGCCGAAAAATTCTTCTTCACGTATTTGCGTATATCAAGATCCTCAATGATAAAATCGGCAAAATCCTTCCTCTTCGCGAACCAACGCGAACGCCAGGTCTTGATATAACCCAACCTCATAGATATCGGATTTACTTTGTGACCCACTAACTCCTCCTATTTCTTTGCAGCTTTTGGTTTCGCTGTTACGCTTTTGGTTTTCGCCCCAAGTTCAATGATGATATGGGTGGTCCTCTTCCTTATCATCGTGGCCCTTCCCATAGCCGCGGCCCTGAACCTTCTCGCCATCGGGCCGTCATCGGCCGTTATCTTCTCGACAAAAAGCTCATCCTGCTTTAGCTTGCCGCCCTGTTTCGCGGAAGCAATGGCGGATTTAAGCGCCCGGACAAGGTACACGCCGGCTTTCTTGTCGGTATTTTCCAATATTGCCATCGCGGAATCCACGTCCTTGCCCCTGACGAGGTCCATGACCTTGCGCATCTTGTAAGGTGACATCTTTATGTATTTCGCAACAACTCTGCCGACTGATGACATCTCTTATATATCCTTTTTTTAGGTGGCTGCAGGTGCTTCCTTGGACTTCATGCCGCCGTGTTTCCTGAACGTCCTTGTCGGGGCAAACTCCCCAAGCTTGTGCCCTACCATATTCTCCGTCACAAAAACGGGGATGAATTTGTTCCCGTTGTGCACGAGGAACGTAGCGCCTATGAATTCCGGCACGACGGTCGACCTGCGGGACCAGGTCTTTATGGGCTTCTTATCGCCCTTCAGCTTTTCGACCTTCTTCAGCAGTTTCTCTTCAACATACGGGCCCTTTTTCGACGAACGCCCCATTATATTAGCTCCTCCGCTTGATTATAAGCCTGTCGGAATACTTGCCGGCTCTTCTTGTCCTGTAACCCTTTGTCGGTTTACCCCAAGGCGTGACCGGATGGGGGTTGCCCTGTCCGGACTTGCCTTCACCACCGCCGTGCGGATGGTCATGCGGGTTCATGACTACGCCTCTGACCGACGGGCGGACACCCATCCACCTTTTCCTGCCGGCCTTACCTATCGATATCGTGCCGTGATCGACATTACCTACCTGTCCGAGCGTAGCGTAGCATCCGAGACGGATAAGCCTTATCTCGCCTGACGGCAGCTTAACATTGGCGTGGTCGCCTTCCTTTGCCATCAACTGTGCGCTCGTGCCTGCGGAACGGACGATCTTTGCGCCCATGCCTTCGGCGAGTTCTATATTATGTATGAACGAACCTACGGGAATATTCTTTATCGGCAGCGCGTTGCCCGTTTTTATTTCCGCGTCAGGGCCTGACATCACCTTGTCGCCGACCTTAAGGTCCACCGGAGCGATTATATACCTGCGCTCCTTGTCCTCATATTCGAGTAAAGCCAGGAACGCCGACCTGCCCGGGTCGTATTCCAGCGCAATAACCGTCGCAGGCACGCCGACCTTATTGCGCTTGAAGTCGACTATCCTTACCATCCTCTTATGGCCGCCGCCCTGGTGGCGCACGCAAACATGGCCAAGGTTATTCCGGCCTGACCTGCTCTTTTTCGGTACGAGCAGCGCCTTCTCCGGCTCCTTCTTCGTAAGCCCCGAGAAGTCCGTAGATGTCATCCACCTTCTAGATTTCGTATATGGTTTGTATGTCTTTAGCATTTTCTCTGCCTTATGTTGTCACGTCTATCTTGTCGCCTGCGCGCAAGGTGACTACCGCCTTCTTCCAGTCGGGAGTCTTGCCCGGCTTGAAGCGCACCCTGCGCCACTTGCCGGACATTATCATCGTGTTGACGTCCTTGACCTTTACCTTATATGCCTGTTCGATCGCCTTCTTTATCTCCGTCTTGTTGGCGCCCTTATCGACCTCGAAGACATACTTGTTGAAGGCGACCATCTGCGAACCTTTTTCCGAATGCAGCAGGCTCTTCAATATCTTGTATTTCTGTATCATTTCTTCACCAGTAGTTTGGTCAGCGCCTCGAGCGCCTTTTGGGTTATCACGACTTTTTTCTGCTTGAGTATCTCATACGCGTTCAGCGTCTTGTAGTCCCTCAGGATCAACGACCTTATATTCCTCGACGCCCTTACCACGGATTCATCCTTCTTATCGAGCACGATCATCGGCTTCTTTTCCGCCTTGATCTTTTCTAGGACGGCCACAAATTCCTTCGTCTTGGCCTTCTCGAGCTTAAGGTCGTCGAGCACGATCATGTCGTTATCGTTGACCTTAGCGTTAAGGCTGGATACAAGCGCGAGCTTCCTGACCGACTTAGGCACCGAGTATGAATAATCCCTGGGGTGCGGCCCGAATATCTTTCCGCCGCCCCTCCACAAAGGCGATCTGCTCGTGCCGGCGCGCGCGCGGCCCGTACCCTTCTGCTTCCACGGCTTCTTGCCCCCGCCGCGTACCTCTGAACGGGTCTTCGTATCGGCGGTACCCTGCCTCTGGTTCGCCTCATACATCCTGACGACCTGGTGGAGTATCGCCTCGTTGACTTTCCCGTCGAAAACCTTCTTATCGAGCTCGAACTTCCCTACAGGTTGTCCTTTTATGTTATATATCTCTAACTCAGCCATTATTTCTTAGCCTCTTTCTTCCCGCCCGATTCCTTCTTTGATTTCTCTTTCTTTTCCTTCATTATGACCAACTGCGGGATCTTGGCCTTGGCGAGTTTCTTTGCCTTCCTGATTATCAAAAGAGAATTATCAGGCCCCGGGACCGAGCCTTCCAGCACTATTATGTTGTTCTCAAGGTCCACCTTCACGACTTCGATATTCTGGGTAGTGACCGTATCCCCGCCCATCCTTCCGGGCAGGTTATGCCCCCTGATGACCCTTCCCGGCGTAGTGGTCGAACCTATGGAACCGGGCCTCCTGTGTGACGTCGAACCGTGCGTTTCCTTGCCGCCCTTCCAGTGCCATCTCTTCATGCCGCCCTGGAAACCCTTTCCTATCGATGTGCCGGTGACATCAACGGCATCCCCGGCCGCGAATATATCGGCCTTGAATTCCTGTCCGACTTCGTACTTCTGGTCGGCGGTGGTCCTGATCTCTCTAACAAATCTCTTCGGGGCTATCTTCAGTTTCTTGAACTTTCCGAGTTCGGGCTTGGTTACGCCCTTTTCTTTCCTGTCGCAGAAACCTATCTGGACCGCCTCATAGCCATCCTTTGCCTTTGTCTTGACCTGGAGGACCGTGCACGGGCCGGCCTCCACTACGGTGACCGGAACAACCCTTCCGTCATCCCTGAAGACCTGCGTCATCCCCTTTTTTCTTCCCAATATTCCTAAAGCCATTTTGACATTACCTTGCTGTTATTATACTTTCGTTATTTTATTTCGACATCCACGCCAGCCGGAAGATCGAGCTTCTTCAGCGCATCTATCGTCTTCGACGTCGGCTCGACTATGTCGAGTATGCGTTTGTGCGTCTTCAACTGGAACTGCTCGCGCGACTTCTTGTCGATATGCGGCGAGCGCAGGACCGTGAACACTTCCCTGTCCGTTGGAAGCGGTATCGGTCCCAGGACCTTTGCTCCGGTCCTCTTTGCCGTCTCGACTATTTCAGCTGCCGACTGATCGAGCACCCTGTGATCGTAAGCCCTCAGCTTTATTCTTATCTTTGCTTTCTGCGCGGTGGTAGTCATTGGATTAAGCTATTACCTCTGATACTGCGCCGGCGCCTACGGTGTGGCCGCCTTCGCGTATGGCGAAGCGCAGGCCTTTCTCGAGGGCTACCGGGATTATGAGCTCTACTTCAAACTCGACATT
>JAQUSA010000047.1 GCA_028715315.1 Candidatus Omnitrophota bacterium
GGATGACCTTTATGTCTGAGCAGCAGAAGAAGTACAAGGATATGATGGCGGCACAGACGGGCAAGCTCGAGGAGGATATAAAGGCCCTCGAGAAAGAGGCGGCGGACCTGAAGGCGAAGCGCGCCGACCCGGCCGTTACCCCCGAAGCCGCGGCTGAGCTGGACTCCCAGATAGATGAGAAGGGGGCTATGCTCGAATCGGACAAGGCGCAGCTCGACCAGTTCCAGGCGAGAGGCCAACAGCAAGGCAAGGATCCGATGTCGAATTTTGACGGCGCCCTGGTCAAGCTTTGGCTTGAAAATGCCGTCTATCCGGTCATCGACGGCCTGCAATCGCTTAAGGCTGTGGGCTCAAAGACCGTATTCTCGGGAGACTCCATACAGATGGAAACTTTCTCCAAAATTGTCGAATAAAACGCTTGACAATCCCGTCTTGAAGTAGTATAAATATAAGTACAATTTAAGTCCACTACACAAGGAGGAGTGGGTAAGTTCTACCTCCTTTTTTTGTTGTCTTTTTTCGGTATTTTACGCAATAACCGCAGGCAGGCATGGAAGATAACGTAATTTTGGAAAAAATACGGGAACTTACGGCCCAGGCGCTTTCAGGGGCGGGCGTTGAGCTTGTCGACCTGACCTACAGGCACGAGAGTGGCGGCATGGTCATGCGTTTTACCGTCGACAAGGGCAACGGCATCAGCATCGGCGAGTGCAGCATGCTGAGCCGCAGGATAGAAGGGGTATTGGAAGAGGCCGGCATCATCGAGAGCCATTACATGCTGGAGGTGCAGTCGCCCGGGCTCGACAGGAAACTGGCGAAGACCGGCGATTTCGAGAGGGTGATCGGCAAGGAACTGGATATAGTGTTGAGCGCGCCCGTCGACGGCAAATGGGAGTATTCGGCGCCGCTTAAATGGGTAGGCGAGGATAGCATTAAAATAGAACTGTCCGATGGCAATGAGGTGGTATTGCCGCGCGACGTGATCGTTAAGGCGAAGCTGCATCTTGACTTTTAGAGGGAAACAACCATGAACGGAGAGTTACTTTCAGTATTTGACCATCTCGAAAGAGAAAAAGGCATCGACCGCGAGATACTCATGACGGCCGTCGAGGGCGCGTTGGTCAGCGCCGCTAAGAAGGCGCTCGGCACGCAGTCAGACGACGTTACGGTTAAGATAGACAGGAAGAACGGCGAGGTCAAGGTATTCTCGGGCGCGAAAGAGATAAGGTCCGAGGATTTCGGCCGCATCGCCGCGCAGACCGCCAAGCAGATAATAATCCAGAAGATACGCGAGGCGGAGCGCGACGTCATATTCACCGACTACAACAGCCGGGTCGGAAGCGTCGTCAACGGCACAGTGTACCGTTTCGAGAAGGGAAATATAATCGTCGACCTCGGAAAGACAGAGGGTTTTATACCGAAGAGCGAGCAGTCCCCGAAGGAGAACTTCAGGCAGGGCGACAGGATTAAGGCCTTAGTGCTGGAAGTGAAGAAGACCGGCAAGGGCCCGCAGATAGTCCTCTCGCGCGCGAACCCGGGGCTTGTGAAGAAGCTCTTTGAGCTCGAGATACCCGAGATATACGAGAGCATCGTCGAGATAAAGTCGATCTCGAGGGAAGCCGGCGACAGGACTAAGATAGCGGTATTTTCCAAGGACGAGAAGATAGATTGCGTCGGCGCGTGCGTGGGCATGAGGGGCTCGCGTGTGAAGAATATAGTTAAGGAGCTTCAGGGCGAGAAGATAGACATCGTCCGCTGGAGCGACGACACGAAGGAATATGTGCTCGCGGCGCTTAATCCCGCGAAGATATCTACGATAAAGCTTGAGAAAGAGGCGAAGACCGCGCAGGTCACGGTCGACGACGACCAGCTGAGCCTGGCTATCGGCAAGAAGGGCCAGAATGTGAGGCTCGCGTCCAAGCTTACCGGATGGGAGATAGATATCAAGCCGAAGGCGGTGCCCGTTGAGGGCGCGGCGAAGGCCGCGGCCGAGGCCGTGATGGACAAGGCCGGCGCGAAAGAAGCCCCGGAGGATATATCTTCGGTCGACGGGGTCGGCGCGAAGACAAAGGCGCTGCTTGAAGGCGCGGGTTTGGATACTATCGCAAAGATAGCGGAGTCATCCTTAGAGGAACTTACTAAAATAAAGGGTATCGGCGAGAAGACCGCGGAAAAGATGCTTAAGAGCGCGAAAGATCTGGCCGGAAAATAAATGAAAAAAACTAAAGAAGAGACGAAAAAAGAAGATGTGAAAAAGGCCAAGAGGGCCGAGCCGAAGGGCGCGGCAAAGATCGTCAAGGCGGTAAAGGCAGTTGTTAAGGCCGTCAAGGAAAAGAAGGAAACGAAGCCTAAGGTTATGGCCGAGGCCAAGGCCAAAGCCAAGGTGAAGGCTGCGCCGAAGAAGAAAGAAGTCGCTCCGAAGGCCGAGGTCAAGCCCGCTCCCGTCCATGTCGTTCCGCCCATAAAGGTTGAAGTCAAGCCGGCTCCTGAGCCGGTGAAGCCTGAGCCGGTGAAGCCCGAGGCGGTGAAACCTGAGCCGGCGAAACCGGCCGCTCCCAAGGTTGAAATCAAGCCCGCTCCTGTAGCCGTGCCTGTGCCTGAGCCGGCAAAGCCGGCCATGCCTGCGGTCAAGAAAGAGCCGGTAAAGATAGTCGCTAAATTTCCGATGATATTGAAGGACCTTGCCGCGAAGATAAACGCGAAGCCCAACGATATAATCGTAAGGCTTATGAGGCTTAAGGTCATGGCCACTATCAACCAGGCTGTTGATATCGAGGTCGCCAACCTGATCTCCGCGGATTTCGGTTTCGAATTCGAGAAACCGCTCACGCAGGAGCAGGAGATATTAAAGGCTTTTGAGGTAGAGGACAAGACCAAGCTTGTGCCGCGCGGTCCGGTCGTGACGTTGATGGGCCATGTCGACCATGGCAAGACCTCGCTCCTGGACGCGATCAGGAAGTCCAGCCTGGCCGATAAAGAGTCCGGCGGCATAACACAGCATATCGGAGCGTATGTAGTAAAGGTCGGGAAGGGGAACGTTACGTTCCTTGATACGCCCGGCCACGAGGCGTTTACCGCGATGAGGGCGCGCGGCGCGAAGGCGACGGACATCGTGATACTCGTCGTCGCTGCCGATGACGGCGTAATGCCCCAGACCAAAGAGGCTATTGACCACGCTCGCGCGGCCGAAGTACCGATAGTCGTCGCGCTGAATAAGATAGATAAACCTGAAGCGAACCCCGACAGGGTGAAGAAGCAATTGAACGAGATCGGGCTCATGTCCGAGGATTGGGGCGGCAAGACGGTCATGATCGGCGTATCTGCGAAGACCGGCAAGGGCATCGAGGAACTGCTCGAGATGTTATTGCTCGAGGCGGAGATGCTCGAGTTGAAGGCCGACCCGACCGGGAATACGAAGGGCGTCGTGATCGAAGGCAAGATATCCAAAGGCGGCGGCCCCATAGCTACCGTCCTCGTACAGAAGGGGACGTTGAGGCCCGGAGATATAGTCGTCGCGGGCCTGCATTACGGCAAGGTCAGGGCGATGATCAATGACCTGGGCCACAGGCTCAACGAGGCGCCTCCTTCAAAGCCGGTCGAGATACTCGGGCTGGCGGGACTCCCGGAAGCGGGAGACATTTTCTTCACCGTCCCGGACGAGAGGACGGCGAGGGAGCTCGTAGAGAAGCGCCGGCAGGAAGCCAAGGCGGCGCAGATGCAGCCGGTCAAGAGGATAACGCTGGAAGAGCTTTCACAGCAGGTCAAGGAAGGCAAGGCCAAGGAGCTGAAGGTCATAGTCAAGGCCGACGTGCAGGGTTCGGTCGAGGCGCTTGAACAGTCGCTGAAGGGCCTCGGCACGAGCGACATAAAGCTCGACGTGATACACTCGGGCGCCGGGAGCATAAATGATTCGGATGTCATGCTCGCCGCCGCTTCGAACGCGATAATCATAGGTTTCCATGTCGAATATACCCCGGAAGGGGAAGATGCGGCCAGGTTAGAGAAGGTCGACGTCAGGCTCTACAGGATCATATATGAGGCGATAAACGACGTAAAGAACGCGATGGAAGGTATGCTTGACCCGACGATAACCGAGGTCTTTGTAGGCCGCGCCGATGTCAGGCAGGTCTTCAAGGTCACGAAGGCCGGGACGATCGCGGGATGCTTTGTCGCCAAGGGCAAGATAACCAGGAACGCCGGATGCCGCCTCTGGAGGGACAAGGATAAAGTATACGAGGGCAAGATCGCCTCGGTCAAGCGTTTCAAGGACGACGTGAAGGAGGTCGCGGAAGGTTTTGAGTGCGGCATCGCGCTCAGCAATTTCGACGACCTTAAGGCCGGAGACGTGATAGAAGTATTCGAACTCAAGAGAACCGCAAGGAAGCTCTAAAATATGAAGAAGAGGGTATTAAGCGGGATGCGCCCCACGGGCAAATTGCACCTGGGCCATCTTGCCGGCGCGCTGAAGAATTGGGCGGAGATGCAGGATAAGTACGACTGCTTCTATATGGTCGCCGATTACCACGCGCTGATGAGCGAATACGCGGACCCGTCGGCGATGAAAGAGAACATCATCGACAACACCGCGGACTTCCTCGCGTGCGGCCTCGACCCCGAAAGGTCGGTCATCTTTGTGCAGTCCGATGTGCCGGAGCACCTCGAACTGAACATGATACTTTCGGCGATAACGCCGCTTTCATGGCTCGAACGCTGCCCCACGTATAAGGAGCAGCTCAGGGAGGTCGAGGGCAGGGACCTCACGACATACGGATTTCTCGGGTACCCGGTCCTCCAGGCGGCCGATATAATGGTATATAAGGCGGACGCGGTTCCTGTCGGAGAGGACCAACTCCCGCATCTCGAGCTGACCAGGGAGATAGCGCGCAAGTTCCATTATTTATACAAGAAAGAGGTATTCCCGGAGCCGGAGGGGCTGTTGACGCAGACGCCGCGCCTTCTCGGGGTGGATAACAGGAAGATGTCCAAGAGCTACGGCAATGCCGTGAACCTTTCGGACTCTCCCGAAGAGGTGAAGAAGAAGATAAGGGCTATGATAACGGACCCGCAGAGGATAAAGAAGGACGATCCCGGGCATCCCGATATCTGCAACGTATATTCGTATTACAGGTACTTCTTCCCGGAACTGGCCGGAAGCATTCCCGCGGAATGCAGGTCGGCAAAGATAGGATGTGTCGCGGACAAGGCGAAGCTCGCGGATTGCATAGTCGAGCTGCTCAGGCCCATCCAGGAAAGAAGGAACAGGATATTAAGCGACAGGGCAGGGCTCGAGGCGGTCCTTAAAAAGGGCGCCGAGAAGGCACGCGCGGTCGCGCGCGAGACAATGGGCGAGGTCAGGAAAGCAGTCGGTATATGACGTACAAGGTAAAGCTTGACGTGTTCGAAGGCCCGCTGGACCTTCTTCTGTATCTTATCAAGAAGGAAGAAGCGGACATCTTCGATATCCCGATATCGAAGATAACCGAGCAGTACCTGCACTACCTGGAATACATGGAACTGCTCGACCTGCATATCGCCGGCGAGTTCATAGTGATGGCCGCGACGCTGATGCATATAAAGTCCAGGCTGCTGCTGCCTCCGGACGAACAGCCGCCGGAAGAGGTAGAGGAAGAGGATCCGCGCGCGGAACTCGTGCGCAGGCTCATTGAATATAAGAAGTTCAAGGAAGCGGCAGGAGAGCTCTCCGAGCTCGAACGCAGGAGATCGATGGTCTTCCCGCGCTCGGTCGACGAGACCCAGTATATAGACCAGACAGAGGGGCCGTATTTCGAGGCGTCGATATTCGACCTCATCAACGCGTTCTCTACGATACTGAAGAGCGTATCGCGCGAGGCGTTCCTCGAGGTGGTCAAGGATGAGTTCACGGTCGAGGAGAAGGTCCACGAGCTGTTCCATATGCTCGTGGAACAGCCGGTAATAAATTTCAAGGATATATTCAAGAAGTCGAGGAGCAAGATAGAGCTGATAGCGACGTTCCTCGCGCTGCTTGAGCTGATAAGGCTGAAGGAAGTTATGGTAAGGCAGCACAATATCTTCGGCGAGATAGAAGTAGTGCGCAACCCGAACAACATCGGCCCGAAACTGAAGGCCGCGGTAGAAGGAACGCCAAATGGAACTGTCTGAGGCAAAAAAGATAATAGAGGCGCTGCTCTTCACGTCGGAGAAGCCGATAACGATCGAGCAGATGAAGGAAGTCCTGGAAGAGGTGGACGCTAAGGATATCAAGACGGCGCTTGCCGATCTGCAGACGGAATACGAGACTCTCGGCAGGAGTTTCAAGGTATATGAGCTCGCGGGCGGGTACCAGATGGTCACGATGCCCGAGTTCGCCGATTATCTAAAAAAGTTTTACAGGGTGAAGTCGAAGGACAAGCTGACGAAACCGGCGCTCGAGACGCTCGCGATAGTCGCGTACCGCCAGCCGATCACGAAGGCCGACATAGAGGATATACGCGGCGTCAACGTAGACGGCGTCATAAAGACGCTCGCGGACAGGCAGCTGATAAAGATAACCGGCAGGAAGGACGCGCCGGGCAGGCCGATACTCTACGGCACCACGAAGGAATTTCTCGACAGGTTCGGGCTGAGCTCACTTAATGAGCTGCCGAAATTAGGCGAATTCACGGAATCGGATATAGATCTAAGCGAATTAAAACAGGGACTCGGAGGCCAGGAGGTACAGGATGGAACTGGAGAAGTTACGCAAGAAGATAGACCTGTTGGACAGGAAGATAATACAGCTCCTGAACAGCAGGGCGCAGCTGAGCGTCAGGATAGGCCGGCTGAAGGCGAAGGCAAATAAAAGCGCGTGGGCTCCCGACAGGGAGAGCGTAGTGTACGAGAGGGTTGCCGCGCAGAATAGGGGCCCGCTCTCGGGCGAAGCGCTCCAGGCCGTGTACCGCGAGATAATGTCAGGCTGCCTGGCGCTTGAGAAGCCTTTGAGGATATCCTATATGGGCCCGCCGGCGAGTTTCTCAAATATCGCGGCGCTCAAGAAATTCGGCTCATCGGTCCGGTACCTTCCGGTAAATACGATCAACGACGTATTCGCCGAGGTCGAGCACGGCAGGGCGGACTACGGGGTCGTCCCGATAGAAAATTCCATCGAGGGCGCGATAAATTACACGCTCGACATGTTCATGGAATCCGACCTGAAGATATGCTCGGAGATATCTATCGAGATATCGCATAACCTGCTGGCAAAATGCGGGATGGACCGGATAAAGAGGGTTTATTCCAACCCGAGCGTCGTCGGGCAGTGCAGGATGTGGCTCGAGGCTAACCTCCCGCAGGTTGAAATAATAGAGGTCACTTCAACGACCAAGGCGGCAGGGATGGCGGTCAAGGAGAAGGGCGCGGCTGCTATAGGCTCAAG